>CAYTRK010000486.1:0-1526 GCA_964440205.1 uncultured Victivallaceae bacterium | reverse complement strand
CGCGACGGCGACTTCTCAGAATCAGAACCCCTTGGGGTTAAACCTCGAAAATCAAATCTCTGCGTTTTCTCTTAGTGCAGATCAGTGCAGATGAGTGGTTTAATACTTCCATTCGCGCAAATTCACGTGTTTCGCGGTTCCGGAATTCTTGCTTTCTGGGCAAGGTTAACCCACTATTGTTGTATTAACGAAATGAATTTTCGGAATGCTGATGTTCGGCACGGACAAGAGAACACAAGGAGACTACGACATGAACGAGAATCAGAAAACCACTCCCGTCACCGCATCCATTAGCATGGTGTTTGGACTGCTCCCTTACGTTTTCGGTTTAGCAGCCCATCTGCTTCGTATGCCGCTTGTGGGACTGCTTGGCTTCAGCGGGGCAGTACCCGCCATCATCTGTGGTCATCTCGCCAAGTCGCGCATCCGAAAAGAGCCGCACAAGCGGAGAGGGGGAGGCTTGGCACTCTGCGGGATCTTCTTTGGCTACATGCAGATCGTGGCGGTCGCTTTCCTAAGCTATCAGTACATCAAGGCCTCTCGTTTAGCCAACGCACGGTCAGACGTACAAGCCTGGTGCACAGCGTGTCGGACCTACCGCAACGAGTACAGGAATTTCCCCGTGGAGAAGAGGGAAATCGGAACGGGTGACATCGGAGGCGACTTGAGTTCGTCCCCGTCCCTGGTACAAGCACTCACGGGGCAAAACCAGGAACTCAACCCACGAGGCCTAGTATTCATAGGTGCCTCCCCGGTGGATCCATGGGGCCAACCTTACCGATTCCAATTGGATACTGACTTCAATGGGCGCATCAAAGTCGGCGACTCGGAGCAGAGAGCCAACTGTGCCATATGGTCCGCCGGCCCGAACCGAGAGGATGAACACGGAGCAGGCGATGACCTGATGGAGACGTACCAATAGCAAGAGCCCAACCAGCCGCCTGGACTCATACCCAGCGGAAACTGGGGGTCGTATCTCGACAATCGACATTTCAGAAGTGACCGGAGCCAAACGCCTCACCGAGAAACGATAAAACAGCTTTTTCCATTTTGACATATTCGCGTGATTCGCGGTTTACCTTCTTCCGCTTCTTGCTCCCGGCGGCAATCCATTGTAAAGTCTTTGCCAGAGCGATGGAAAGGGGTTGAATTGTGGCAAGATCGATAAAACCGCATCCCACCGCAATCCCAGCCATAGCGGGAAAACAGGCGGGCAGGCATAGTTACAAGTCGAAGCTGTTGCAGCTTTTCCCGGCGGAGACTTCACCCACCTCATTGCTAAGCTTTGGGTGGGTAATCGCGGCGTATCTTGCCCTTCACGGCATATTCCAAGGCCAGGCTATAATGCTCGGCGAGACAGATGTCACAGGCATTGTCGGCTGGACGGTGTTCTTTGTTTTGTTGGTATTGACTCCGATCTACCTCGTTAAAATCCACAATGTCCGGGAAAAGAAGCAACTAATCCTCACAACCATCTCTTTTGCAGTATGGGTCTATACCCTTGGCGGCCCCTTCCAAATGTCCGG
>CAYTRK010000485.1:0-1544 GCA_964440205.1 uncultured Victivallaceae bacterium | reverse complement strand
GTACGACGCCACATGCAGCACCCTCTCCAACACAACCGGCACCACCACAATCAACGCCTACGATACCGCCAATTCCGCAATAAATACGGGCAAAAACAGCGCGACATACAACTACGACTCCATATGCAGCCTTCACCAAACCGAATCCAGTTCCAGCGACAAAGCCACCTACGCTGATTCCAAGGTATACTATTACGGCTACAGATATTACTGCCCGGAACTGGGGCGGTGGCTTAGTAGGGATCCGATTGGGGAGCGGGGCGGGTTGCACCTTTATGTGGTTTTACGTAATGAGCCCATTTGTTCACAAGATTACTATGGTTTGTATAATCTTGACGACGCGAAACAGAGTCTTATGAACAATGGTGTTGTCCCTGCAATACCCGCAACACCTGGAGGGATATTCACTCCGGGAACGCCTGCTCAATATAGCGATCAGCAAATCTTTGATGAATGGGTTCGGCTTGAACGGAATGACATGGCTTGGCTTGATGCCTTGCCAGAATGTCCAGACAAAATCTGTATAGTGCATTCTTGCATTCTGTGGATTCTATGTCGCGATGATGCAAAGATTCCGGATCGCCCCGAATGGACCGATCATTGGGGAGGCTTTGGTAATGGCCCTACAAAGACATTTCCCGGCCATGCTGGCGCAACTTGGTGTATGAGATCAAAAAAGAAAGATGGTCATGGGCAGCAGTGCTGTTATGATTCAGATGGTGAACTCCTTTCGGATGCATCAGACGAATACGCCCCTGGCACCCCCGATCGTTCGCATTGGACTAGAGTCGTCGGTGCTAATAGTCACAACAATGTTGACAACCAACCATTTTTGCTTGCTGATCGGTTAGACGGCGGCAATTTTGGCCAGAACAATCTTGAATACCATTCCGTCAGACCCCCAAGTCAAGGTGGCGGAGCTTCATTGCGCGCATCTGACTGTTGCTTAAATTATCCGTAGGAGTTCCAGTGAAAACGGTGGAACAATTGGTTTTTAGGGCCATTGTTGTGGGAAGCATTATTTTTCCTCTAGCAGCTTTCTTTCTGCTGCTAGCTTATGCTTTTGGTTGGTTAAGCATTAGACACTCCTTACATAGAAACTACATTGACATATATATCTTGATAATGCTGCCGTTGGTTCTCGCGTTAGCGACTATTTTTTTGCGTTCAATCCGGGCTCATTTTTTTTCTTCTCTGAGTATGGTATCAGTTCTATGTTTTACAGGCAGCATGCTGCTTAGCTCTGCACTTGGTGGGTTTGTTTATGTGTTCGTCACAGCTTCGATATAGTCTAATTCAGTTTTGGCTGCGAAAGCTTTGTTTTCTATTTGTTGTATCGCTTCCATTCTGTTGTGGCTGCGCAGCGATCAATTATCAAAGGAGACTGCTTTTTCTAGGTCAAGGATCCAAGTATCAAGGAAAAAATAGATCCTATGCTTCAATTAAGGCAAAGAGTAAGACTATTGGATTTCCGCCCTTCTTCTTGATAGGTAGTGCACCCCGTTTTTTGGACAGGTAGTTAAGCCAAGATTTTGGCATAATCA
>CAYTRK010000484.1:0-1550 GCA_964440205.1 uncultured Victivallaceae bacterium | reverse complement strand
GGTATCAAGGCCACGGAGGCATAGCCCTGATGGATGCAGTTGTTGCGCGGATGCATTCGCGGGTCCTGATCGGAGGGCAGATCTAGCAAAGGGAAGGAGTCGTTGGTCCAACAGCTTCCCCCTTTGGTGAAGAGCGGGTTGGCGGGATTGGTCTTTCCGGATATAACCAGCCCGCAGGTGCATTCCAGACAGATATTGCCGTCCTTGTCCCGGCACACGCCGCCATCCTTGCTGCGTTGGGCCAACGTGTTTTCGGTCTGCAGAAAATCCGGTGGGAAACCGTCCTGGGCAAAATACGGAAAATCCTCGTCATCCTGCAGGCGAAGGCCCACGGCATCAAACCCGGTTCGTGTCTTCAATACATTGAGTACGCGCGGGATGCACTCCTGTATGTCGCCCGGCTCATTGAGAATCTGCAGGATATCGCTTCCCATATCGAGATAGGTTTCCGCCTGCTTACGCTCGGTGATATCGACATCAAGGCAAAAGAGTTCTTGTTCCCGCCCCGGTACCCTAACAATGGTATGACTGGATATGACCGGTACTCGTGAACCATCTTTATGCATCAGGAGCAGTTCAGCTGGATAGATGGGCTGGCCTGACTCCGCCATATCACGCATTTCTTTAGCAACGTCATCCTTCATTTCAGGTGGGATTATCAGATCAAGAAGATTTGAACCAATAGCTTCTTGCTGGCTATATCCATAAAGCCTCTCAGATGCTTTGTTCCAGTACTGAGTAGTGCCATCGGGTCCATAGCCCTGGACAGCGACAGCTTTGACATCATCCAGCAAGTCTCGGAACCTTTTTTCGCTTTCCCGCAGCTCGTCTTCCGCCTGCTTGCGTTCGACAAGACTACCAATAAGCTTTGCTGAACTCTGGATCCGATTTTTAGCATAATTGATAATAAATTCAGGTCGAGTTTGATATTCCTGACTTGCTTTTCGTAATTCTTCAATAGGAATTTGATATAAGTCAGACAATTTCTGTAATTCTAAATCGTCGTTAGGCGGATTTCCGTAACCAAAGTTGATAGCGCCAATTACTTCGCCGTTTGCACGTATGGGGACTGCATAAAGACGCATGCCTCCAGCACATTCTACATCGACAGGTCTGCCGCTTTTAATAGATTCCAGTGAAGCATCCCGCCAACAGGATTCGTGGCATAGCCATTTACCGCAACTTAAGGCTTCTTTGTTGTTATCTGTGTTACAGAGTTTACGAGATGCGGTATCCATCAGCCGACACCAACTTGAAGTAAACAGACCCAAAGCGTAATCGCCGTTTTTTTCATAGACGGATGACGATGTTTCCATCAGATCAAGATATTCTGATGAAATTTGCATTAATTGGGGTTTGCCGAGCGACGAAAGAATCAAACCATTTTTGTTCAGTTCGGTTAAGTCGCCATATTGTGGCGCAATATTCTCTTTTTTGCCCGCATTTTTTGATAGCATAAATTGAACCTGTGCTAAACTTTTGGCATCGTTCAAAAGCTAACCCGCATATCTCACAAAATTCCTGTTGCGAGCGCGGATAGCGCCACTGCG
>CAYTRK010000483.1:0-1567 GCA_964440205.1 uncultured Victivallaceae bacterium | reverse complement strand
TGCAATCAATAGTAACAAATATAAACATAAATGTTGACAAGTGTTACCAAGGATGCTAGATTTCTCTTATCAGGACAGCAGTAAAAGCACAGGAGGCGGTCATGATGACTCCATCGGGAGCCGACATAGAATCACTACAAAAGCTGATCGCACGAGTTGTTGCAATGCATCCAGCCGGCAGAAACCTGATGCTGATTGGCGGATTTCGTTATCGTTACCTGGATCATAGTGTCCGCGTTTCCGATGATATTGACTATCACTGGTATGGCGACCTTTACCAGAAGCAATCCGAATTAACCGCTTTGTTCAAACGTGTCCTGCTCCCTGAGGTGGGAAGGACGCTTGGATATGACGGCAACGTCTTGCCGGGTTCCGGCCCTGAGTCCGAATCACCTGTGCTGCGCATTATTGAGCTGGCGTTCTGGAAACAGGGCGTTCCCCGCAGTCGCGTTGAAATTCCTGTCGAGATTACCAGGATTGTATGCGCGGATCGGGTGGAGGTGCGGACTGCTGAGGGCACACTTTACGCGACTGTCTCAGATGCCGATATGATCGAAAGCAAAGTCATAGCAATCTTGAACCGCCGCTTTCTTAAGCATCGAGACATTGTCGATTTATTCCTGTTCCAGGACAAACTGCGCTTTGATTCCGGGCAACGGCTTCTGGCAAAAATGGCCGGGCTGGAGATACCGACATCTTCAGCCATAAAACGTATTGAAGACTTGTGCTCGAACGCGTCTTATCACGAGCGCGCCATCCAGGCTGTTATTGATTCACAGCTCGAACGCGCCGCGGCCGATCAACTCAATGATGCCTCCGGTGGAAAACTTGTCCTGTCCACTGCTGTGGAACTGCTCAGCAAGCTAATAGGGGGATCGCATGAAAGCTCTTGAATGGCAACGCCTTCTTCAGGAACAAAGGGACCGCCACGCAAAAGTCCTTTTTACTCCGACCGAACTGGCCAATGCCGACGGCTGTTCGGCAGCCTCTATTCGAGTGGTTCTACAGCGTCTTGTTAATCGAGGTGTCATCAGGCGCTATACAGAAGGCCGGTATGGCTTGCCGGATTCAGTCAGCATCGAAGACCTCGTGCCTTCGATCGATACTTCCGCATACATAACCGGAATGTCCGCCCTCTACAGGCATGGGCTTGTGACCCAGCGTCCTTCGGAAACGCTCTGTTTCACGAAACGGCGCCACAATCGTTCAAGAAAGAGAGATACTCATCTTGGCCGCATTGTATTCGTCTGCATCAGCAGCAAGGTATATGACTATCCGGAAGACTCCGTAATTGCCGCCCCCGAACAATCTTTTTGTGATTTCATATACCAGGTCCGAAAGCAGAATGTTCTACCCGAATCCCTTGTAACATTCCGCAATCTTAACAAGCTTGATCCCGAGGAATTAAAAGCACGCCTCTCTCGCTACCCATCCACCGTGGCAACCTCAGCCACGCGCCTCCTCTCCAATCACGGATGCCCCACCGGCAACCTCGGCTTCTGATTCTCCGCTCTCTTCCCAATTTTAGCGCCTTTTGAGCCTTTTTGCGGCTATCTCCATCTCTATT
>CAYTRK010000482.1:0-1574 GCA_964440205.1 uncultured Victivallaceae bacterium | reverse complement strand
CTTCAACGACTGCCTTTCACCGAGACGGGAGGAGTGTCGTTTCGGGCACATATAAGGAACCGACTTCACCCACAGATTCTGCGGAAGAGCCTACATTTGAGGCTTGCTCATTTTTTGCTTTCATACAGTGCGGAACAAGACGTAGGATTAAGAAATGATTACGGCGATTGATTTCATCCAGGGAGTCACTATAGATCTGTTCGTTCTGCTGGGGTTTGTCGCTTTGTTTGTGCTTTACGAACAGTGGCCGACACGACGACAGAAAAAAGTATCCTCCTGGCAATTCGGACTTCTGACAGGCTTGATGGCCCTGGTCGCCATGTTCGTTCCAGTCGTATCAGATGTGGGAGTTTTTGACTGCCGCTCCGGGGTCATAGGCGCCGGGGCCCTTCTGGGCGGTCCTGCGGCAGCATTGGTAAGCTTACCCCTGCCTTTAGCGTACAGGCTATATCTCGGAAACCCTGGAATGCTGCCGGGACTCCTCGAAATCCTGTTCCCCGCTTTATTTGGAAGCTTCTGCCATCTCTGGATCCGAAAAAACGCTCCCTCCTTCAAAATTTCATATGTCATTGTTTCAAGCCTCATGGTCGGATTTGCAACAACAACTACTGTCACCTTACTTATTGCCGTTGCAAGGCCAGAACTCATAGAAGGTATGCCAAGCTCTATTCATATCCTGGTTTTTATCCTGAACGCTCCCATTTCCATGGCGCTGCTGAGCTCTCTAATAGTCGTAGAACTACGGCACTTCCACGCCGTTGAGACCATCGCGGAAACCGAAAAGAGAATGCTCCACTCTCAAAAGATGGCGGCAGTCGGCCAACTGTCGCGCAAGCTTGCGCACAGCTTCGCTAATTCCCTGAACGTTATTCTCGGAAACGCTCAGGTTGCAAAGGCACAAAACAAGAAAGATGGCGCAGTACAGGATCTGATGGACGAGATAATCGGAGCAAGTTCAAGTGTTTCTGAACTCACCGGAGAACTGTTGGCATTCTCCTCGCTCGGTTCCCTGAAGACACGACAAATCAAACTGGGCAAATGTCTTCAAGGCGTTGAACAAGTTTTGGGAAACGCCGTAAGTTCCGCTGTTACAGTGGAAATTGAAACCGCGGGAGATCAAAAGGTTAATGTTGACCCCGACAGAATTGAACAGGCAATAGTCCACATGGCTGTCAACGCAAGCGAAGCGATGGCCGGCAAGGGAAAGCTGACAATATCTGTTGGCCCTGCCGACTTAACCAGGGCAGAAAAGGAAAAACTACAGGCGGGTGTTCACGAACGAGACCGCCATAACGGAGCTTTTGCGCTCCTGAGAATAGAAGATACGGGTTGCGGAATGACCGATGAAACGATCTCACGGGTTTTCGAGCCTTTCTTCACTACTAAAGAAAACAAAAGAAACGCCGGCCTTGGCCTGTCGACGGTTTACAACATTATCCGCCAACATGATGGATTCATAGACATCATCTCCCGCCCGGGAAAAGGATCAACCTTCCTGATATATCTGCCAGTCTATAAAAAAGGATCATCTGCACAATCTGTGGGTTGAAGATGGTATCCGCGCAAGCTAGAAT
>CAYTRK010000481.1:0-1583 GCA_964440205.1 uncultured Victivallaceae bacterium | reverse complement strand
ACGAGAATAAGGATGGAATGATAAAACACGACATTTAGAAGTCGGACTACAGAGCCACGGCGATTTCATAGTCAAAACTTGATACCAAGCAACTGAAGGAGGTACTCTGGATCCCACCCCGCTCGCTTGCGCCTAAGTTCCACACCTCCGCCTGTCTTCGTATCTTGTTTCAATATTGCCATCGCCATTTTTCGAATCAGTGCAAGATTCTCAGTAATATTCCCTGCCCTCGCCTTTAGCGAATCTTCGTCAAATGCAACATCGAGTATCCAGTGACAGCTTTCTATTCCCCAGTGCGATCGTATTGCGTATGCAATTCGACGAGCATCAGCGGGTAGACTGGAGAAATATAAACGACGTTCAACGGACGTTTTGTTTTCCACAGTGCATTCTGAAACAATAAGGATGATCGATTTCATCCCTACCCAGTCATTTCGTTGAGGTAACCAGCCGATGTCTTCCGTAACGTAAACGGAACGCTTTTCCGACCGACCATGGCCCTCTTCAGTCACATGATAAACTTCATGGTCAACGCCTTTAAACTCTACCTGCTCTGCTTGCTCAAAGAAGTTGGACACCTCATCATGAAAGCTGGATTGATTCCCCTTCAAATCAATGACATACTCTCCTCCCTTATCAATTATTTGAGCGGCGATCTTGTTTTGTGCGCCTATAGCATCGACTGTTATGGTGGCACCAGATATATCAATAATTACCAATAGTTTGGGGATAGCAGTGATTTCGTTGGACTTGCCATCTACCTTAACCTGTCCTAGAGTAAGCTGTTGGCTGCACGCCCAGACGCTCACCATGTGCACAAAAGAATTAGGCTGTCCCTTGACTGCTGTTGCGCGCAAAGCTTTTCCATCTATGGCGTATACCTCGGCGTCGACAGTCTCCATCAAGTAGGTAATCCACTTCTGAAACCCCTGGTGAAATTCTGTCGGATCAAGCATGACAAAAACCCACCAGAAAGTAACATAACTGGGGATCCCATGTGGCAAGTCCAGCACGGTTTTCAACCATTCCTTTCGACCCTTTGCATAGGCAGAGACTTCTTTCAGGTTATTCGCTCCGCAGAGCACCGCACAGATCGTGACGAATAGAATATTACATAATTCGTGACGAATACTGGACGTGAGAACACGGGGATCCTGAACTTCTGAAAACGACTCAAAAATAGAATCGCGAAATATTTCGGTGGACTTTTTAGAGGGACCTTGACTTTGAGTATCTTCCTCGGACATAGCTGAACTCCTGTATAGTTTAAAATTCAGCTATATATGGGAGCACAAAAGAAATTATTTTATCAAGTTTTGACTATGAAATCGCCGTGACTACAGAGCTAGGCTCTTGCGCACTTTCTTAACGGGAAGCAGCCGGCAAAGATAATTGTCGCCGACCGGCAAAAATAATTGACGTTATACAGAGAATGAGGTGGACCCCAAACGTAGGACAGGATTCAAGGACTTTTTAAGTTAAGTCCTAAGCCTGATAGAATCCTTCTCAGTGAGACCGAGGCTCTCAAAAGGAGAGACCTACGGTCACTGAGCGTCTTTCCAGGGGTCTGGGGGCAGAGCCCC
>CAYTRK010000480.1:0-1597 GCA_964440205.1 uncultured Victivallaceae bacterium | reverse complement strand
AAAGGGTTATAACAAATACTGAATTAGGCGGACTGATAACCATATAGAGGTTCTTTGAAATAGACGCTGGTCGAATGCAACGTACTCTTTGTTTAAGCACAAACGAAAGGAGTACCGTATATGCAAACGACCAGCGCAAAAGAATTGTATGCGGGAGCCGACCTGCATGGAAACAATGTTTTTCTCTCGATTTGCGACCGGGGGGGCACGGAAGTCTTCCGGCGGCGGGTACGAACCACGCTCGATGCCGTCAATGAGGCGATGGATCCCTACTGGCCGCAGGTTCAGGCGATGGGGATTGAGTCCACGTTCAACTGGTACTGGCTGGTGGACGGCTTGCGTGAGCAGAACCGGGACGTGCGATTGGGGAATCCGGCGAAGATGAAACAGTACAAGGGGTTGAAACATGCCGATGACGCATCGGATGCACGTTGGCTGGCCGAACTGCTCCGATTGGGTATTTTCCCGGAGAGCTACATTTATCCGAAGGAGGTTCGTTCGATTCGCGACGCGCTTCGACGAAGGCAGCTGTTTGTCAGGCGGCGCACCCAGGTTATGCTCAGCCTGCAAAGCCTGCTGGAGCGTTACGGATTCAAGGCGCCGGGATCGCGTGCTCTTCAGCAGTGGACGCAGGCGGATGTCGAGGCGACGGGCCTTGATCCGTTCGTACAGCTTCAACTCCGCACGTTGCTTGAGGCGGCCCAGTGCAGTGACCGGCTGGCCGGACAGATCGAATCAGCGGTGCTGGAGTTTGTTGAGCCCACCCCATCGTTTGAACAGGTTCAGACCGTGCCGGGCATCGGGAAGGTGCTCGGGATGACCATCGTGCTTGAAAGCGGCCATTTCGCCCGCTTCCCGAATGCCGGCTGCTACGCCTCCTACTGCCGCGCCGTCAAAAGTGAGCGAAGTTCCAACAGCAGGAAGAAAGGGGAGAACAATAAGCGCAACGGCAATCCGTTTCTCGCATGGGCTTTCATTGAAGCCGCGAGCTTCGCTCCGCGCTTTTATCCGGAGATTCAATCCTGGTATGACCGGAAGAAGAAAAAGCGCAACGCGATTGTGGCGAAGAAGGCTTTGGCGGCAAAATTGTCCAAAGCCGTCTGGCATGTCATGAACGGGGAGGAATATGAAATGGGAATGATGTTTTAAAACCCGATGCTGCCGGGAACCAGCCAGGGGTCTGCGTAAATCAGCGGACTGATTGGAACCGGCGGCATCGCTTCAGCTTTTGCGGTCTGTCCTGCCGTCAGCCTTCAAGGGTCTGGAAGTCTGCTTGCAGATGAACCACGGTGACTGAATAGGCAACGAGCGGGAACAAACGGTTTTCTGGCTCCAAAACGGAGAACGGGTGGCGGCCATGGATCTGAAAAAGATTCGCCCTCACCTAAAAACCAGATGGGTGACTGAAACAACCGCAAACGAAAACCACGGCACGGAACGCAACGGTTGAGGCGACGGTTGAACCCGATCAAAACAAGGCGTGAAAGGAAGCCGCTTAATCAGCGGAACGAAGGGGACTTTTGTGTTTGACCGGGACCTCTAATGGGTGACCCCTGTCCTTGCGATCCGGGCCCCGGCTCGGCCCCGTAATAACCGG
>CAYTRK010000479.1:0-1607 GCA_964440205.1 uncultured Victivallaceae bacterium | reverse complement strand
TCGGTTCAGGAACCATTAAGAAAACAAATCTACCCACAGATTCCGCGGAAGACCCGTCCTTCTTTACTGCCTGATGGTGGCAACGCCTTCAGCGCCGTACTGATCTTCGACAATAATAGAATTGTCGCCGCTCACTCCGGTTGTAATGTAGGAAGCGGTTGTGCCTCCTGCTTCGGCGATTGCGCCAAGGGACTGATTGGAGACCCGCCACTCCAGCGGAAGAGAGAGTTCACGCAGGCCGCCTGTTACCGTGAATGTCTGGGTCTGGGTCAGATTGGTGCCGCTGGTTGTCAGGTCAACGTAGGAAGGTGTTACCGTCAACGCGACCGTATCGCCTCCTGTTTCGCAACCGCATGTAAGGAACAATGCTGCTGCAAGAGCAACCAGGGATATAACCGAACCTGGAAAAAGTAACTTCTTCATTATGTGAGTAAGTGTGCCTCTGATCTGGCGATTTGTCAAGGAAAGACAGAGGGACGGGGAGGAGAAAAACCACTAATCTGCACTAACCCCCATATCTCACAGAATTCCTGCTGCGAGCGCGGATAGCGCCACTGCGAAATCCTGTGAGATACGCACTCTTCTGAATGAGAGAAGATAAGTGAAAATGAGTGGTTTCTCTTCCAGTTCAACTGGCGAATTTGTAGCCTACGCCGTGGATGGTGAGAATGTGCCTGGGATTGCGGGGATCAGACTCTATTTTTCCGCGAAGAGTTGCCACAAAACTGTCCAGCGAGCGCTGGGTACCAAAGTAGTCCTGGCCCCAGACTTCGTTCATCAGTTCATCCCGTGACAAGGCCCGACCGTCGTTGGCGCAGAAGTAGGCCAGCAAATCGAACTCCGTGCGCGTGAGCGGGAGGCTCTGCCATTGATCCTGACTTTTCGAGCCTTTTTTTCCTTTCTTTCCGCCGCGTCGATAGAGCATTCTTTCTTCAGTGTTAAGCAGGAAATCATCGAAGGTGTATTCACGTTGGTATTGTTTACTTTTTTTCCCCCGGGAGAGAATGGCTTTGAGTCGCGCGAGCAGTTCATTAATGCTGAAAGGCTTGGTTACGTAATCGTCAGCGCCGACTTCGAATCCGTGGATTTTGTCGAACTCTTCCCCTCTCGCGGTAAGCATGACAATAAGGGTGTCCATGCCGCGGTCTCTTATTCTCCTGCATATTTCGTAGCCGGAAATATCCGGCAGCATCAGGTCCAGCAATATGAGGTCGGGCTTTTTTGTGAGAGCGATATCAAGTCCTTTATTCCCGGTGGAAGCGGTTAACGCTTTGTAGCCGCTTACCTTGAGGTTTTCCTCCAGCCCAAGCATGATGGCGTCGTCGTCCTCGATAATAAGGATTGTGTGCTGAGTGTCGCTCATGATTGTCTATAGTATTTGGGAATTCTGACAGGATCAACAGTATTATGGCGAAGTTGCAGTCGCTTCCCCCTTACGACTTCCCGCTGTCCTCCCACATCATCCCCACACGAACGCACGAACACACATCCCCTTCTCACCCCTTCCCCCTCCCATTTTCGCGCCCTTTAGCGCATTTCGTAGTTAACTCTTCCCTTCTCCCCTTCATCATTGGATATTCCGTGCTGGATATTGGATATTCTCCCCC
>CAYTRK010000478.1:0-1612 GCA_964440205.1 uncultured Victivallaceae bacterium | reverse complement strand
AACGCGCCTTATGTTTCAGCGAAGCCTACCACCGGCCAGGGCGTCGCGGGGCCGCAGAGGAATCGTTCCAACTGCGTTGGTCAATGAAGGGTTAAATACAAGATCAGAATCTTACCCGAGGCCGCAGGGTCAGACCGCGAAACGAGAAAATAGGTCAGCAGGACAAGCAGCGGGGACTGCCCTTAGTTTTAACTTATCAGGTTTTCACCTTCAGAGAACTGATTTTTTTGAGCCCTTGTCCACTTTTCGGCGGGCTCGGGGAACTACCTGCCAGGCTTTCCTCCTCACCATACCCAGATTTTGAGTGTCACCTGTTTCAGGACAGGCTTTATATCTCCGGCAGTTGATCACAAAAAATATGCTGTTAAGGTACTTTAAGCATGCTATAGTGAAAACATGATTGAGCGCATAGTCATAGATCCAGATGTATGTCATGGGCAACCCTGCATCAGGGGTACCCGTATAATGGTCAGCAACATCCTTAATCTGCTTTCCAACGGAGCAGCTATTGGGGAAGTTCTTGAAGCTTATCCTCAACTCAGACGTGAAGATGTATATGCTGCTCTCTCATATGCCGAGTCCATTGTTAAAGACGAAGAAGTCATTCTTACGAGCCTTTGATGCGATTGCTGGCAGACGAGAATATTCAGCCTGCCACGGTGGAGTTGCTTCGATCCATCGGCAATGATGTCCAGTGCATCAGGGAAGAAGGTTTGAGTGCTATTTCGGATGCTGATGTTTTCAGCCATGCCCGTGAAACCGAACGCACGCTGATTACATTCAATACTGATTTTGCGGATATCCGCGACCTTGCCGGCAGGCATCATCCGGGAATCATCCGTCTGCGCGTGAGCAATCAACGGATATCTTATCTGCATCCAGTCCTTGAGCGGGCTTTCAGGAAAATCGGGAATATGGCTATGGCTGATATGCTTGTGACCATCTCCGACAGGCGTCTTAGAATCCGTCATACTTATTCTTTTTAGTAGGCTGAAAAGTTCCGTTGGAAAAAACCTACAGGGGCTGCGTGTTACATATCCACTTTCAACATTTCAGATATAATCGGCGTCCTGCCCGGAACAATTCCGGCAATATGGAAAACCACTCATCTTCACTTATCTTCTCTCTTCCCGTAGTCCGTAAGCTGTAGTCCATATCCCGCATATCTCACAAAATTCCTGTTGCGAGCGCGGATAGCCTCTTCTCCGTATTCCTCTGCGCTCTCTGTGGTTATCGTCTTGCCTCCCCCTTCATATCTGTAGGAGGCGAACCCCCGTTCGCCGAATTCGCCGATCGGGGGATCGTCTCCTACAATCCCTCCACCACCAACGCACGAACACACCAACTCACAAACTCACATCCCATCCCCCCACATCCCACGTTCTACATCCCACAATCTACGTCCGACACCCCTCCCCATTCGCATAATTAGCGCCTGCCTGTGCGCCCGCCTGCATGCTTTGCGCAAGCATTGCGGACAGGTAAAATGTTCCCGTCTACATCAAACCTTGCCGAGACTTGCCCGTATTCGTTGTTCTATGTTCAGGAGGTTTTCATGATCTGAAGTTTTGCCATAAGGGAACATAGGTAAGATTGACAGGAAAATCGAGGA
>CAYTRK010000477.1:0-1613 GCA_964440205.1 uncultured Victivallaceae bacterium | reverse complement strand
GCACAGGCATTATAAATGTCCTGCCCACATAGTGATTTCTGATGAACCCGTAATCGAGAGGTATCCCGCTTCCGCGCGAAAATCCAAGAGCCGCAGACGTCCCGCTGTCCGGCACCGGCACCACAACATCAGCGTCAACAGGATGCTCTTGGGCAAGCTGAACGCCGTACTGCAGCCTCACCTGATGCACATTGTATCCAAAAACCTTGCTGTCAGGTCTCGCAAAGTAAACCATTTCAAAAACACATTGCGCCAGCCTTTCCGCAGGCTCCGCAAATGTTTTAGAATGCATTCCCGTCTCATCAATAATAACAAGCTCGCCCGGCGCAACATCCCTGACATATTCAACCCCCACCTGCGCCAGGGCGCATGTTTCGCTGGCAAAAAACCAGGCATCCCCTTGCCGGCCTATTGACAACGGCCTGAAACCATGAGGATCCCTTGCGGCAATCACGCAATCGCGCGTCATAATCAGAAAGGAAAAAGCCCCCCTTAACGTGCTCAAAGCTCGCGCCACCCGACCGGGTCTGGACCTGTACATGGGATCGGCAAGCAAGTGAATAAGCACTTCGCTGTCCGTACTGGTCTGAAAAATCGCCCCCGCCTCCTGGTACATATTCCGAAGTTCACCGGCATTCACAAGGTTGCCGTTGTGCGCTACAGCCCATGTTCCGTCCAGACAGTCAACCGCCAGCGGCTGAACATTCTGTAGCTTTGTAGAACCTGTCGTCGAATACCGGACATGCCCTATGCCGATATGACCCCTCAAATGTCCAAGAGATTCCGCGCCGAAAACATCCCCTACAAGACCCAGCCCCTTTGCAGTCTTCATCCGCTTTCCATCAGAAACAGTAATTCCCGCGCCTTCCTGTCCGCGATGCTGCTGAGAAAACAAGCCCTGGTAAATCAGTTCCGATGCGCGTTCCGCACCGAAAACGCCGAATAAACCACAACTCTCTTCCGGATGATCCCTGTCACATCTCATATACTGCCTCCGCATCACTGCGCATAATCGAAATAAACGGTCCGCTGAATAACCCCCGAACTACCAGGGAAATAATCACCGGAGAATACCATCCCGGCCCCCTGAACCAGCCACGCTAAGGACAGAGTTTCCAGGCGCCTTTCGCGCACCCGTGCTTGCCGCCCGCACAGGTTGCCGTCTTGACCGCTGTTAACTCTGAAAAATCCTTTATGCTTACCCACACAAGCAGATATCAAAAACAAACTTTAAACGGCGTAAACCCCTTATATGAGCAATTCCCCAAAACCATGCTACAATATCAGAACGATTAATTGTATCAAACACAAAAAACTTCTAAGAAGCACAGTTCTTGATGATACTGACAAATCAGCTTATCATGTGCAGACAAATCGAAACGGTAGTGGTAAAAGTTTTATAAACACGAATGAAAGCTGGAAAGATCGATTGACGACTACGGCGACGACTACGAAATACGATCCACATTCACTAAAGCTACGGCGGACATGAGAGATGTGCTCCCAATCGTCTGCCCTAGTCGTCGCCGTAGTCGTCGACCGAAATGGACAGGAAAGCGGGGGAGAATCGGGCATCATGCTCTAACCACCTGCCAAATGGTCAGTTAGACAGA
>CAYTRK010000476.1:0-1633 GCA_964440205.1 uncultured Victivallaceae bacterium | reverse complement strand
TACTCGGATACACTTACCCGACCTGCTTAACCGGGTCTTCTCCCCCTCTTACCCCATCCCCACCCCCCACGTTCTACGTTCCACATCTCCCTTCCTCCCCTTCACCCCTCAACGCCAATCCAGTGCCTCAAGGCAAACCCGATCACAAAACTGATTCCGGCGATTCCCATACTGAGTCCCGCCATTTCAGCGAATCTCTTTTTAAACGATACATCCTTGGCGACAGCAAGGTAGAAGTTAAACACCGCAATTATAATTATGGCCGATACCAGGGCCATACCCAGGCAAATATAATGATTCGGAATAAACAGGTAAGGCGTTACCAGAACTATAACTGTAGCAATGTACGCCAAGCCAGTGTACCCGGACGCTTTGACCGGATTCTTTTTCAAATCTTCCCTTTCCGACTTGATCGACAGGTATTCGGAAGCTGCCATCGACATAGCCGCGGCTATTCCCGTTATTGCGCCTGTCAAAGCTATGAGTCTGGATTCCTGTAAAGCCAGCGTCAGACCAGCCAGGGCCCCGGTCAACTCAACAAGAGCATCGTTGAGCCCGAGCACGATCGACCCGGTATACCGAAGCCGCTCTTCATCCAGCAAAGAAAGAAGTTCTCTTTCATGCTGGTCTTCCTCTTCCGCAATTTTTCGCGCTCCCTCAACCTTCCCTTCAAGATCGCCATACTGCTCCTGCGCATTCTGCTCACCGGCCTCCATCAGCTTCACCGCAAATGTAAATCCGAAAAGTTTGCTCAAGATCACATACTTCCAGACTTTGGACCAGTCCGCCTTGACGTCTATGCCCGTGAGTTCCCTCCACTTGCCGTAATGTTCCTTTTCTTCTTTCGCAATGCGCTCTAGAACTTCACTGTTCTTTTTTGATTTAAGTTTTCGAGCAAGAAAATGGTAAATGTGATATTCAGTAATCTCATTGCGCTGATATTTCAGAATCTTGTCGCGCAGAATTTTGTTGTCTATTGTCATAATCCTCCCATTTTAAGCTTAGCGCCCGCCTATACACAAGCCTGATCCACTCCGGCTATAATGCGCGCTTGCTTAAACGCCCTTGCTCCGCTACACATAGGCACATGCAATATATGCTTGAACTAATAGCGCTTTTTGGCGCCATGATCATCCAGGTCATTATCCCGCCGATCCCTGCCGAAGGAATCGTCATCCTTGCAGCTCAAAAATACGGAATTATTACCACAACTATTGTCTCAGCAGCCGGCCTCATCACAGGAAGCATGGCAGTCTATGGAATCGGCAGATTTCTGAGGCATGCCTTTGCCCGCTTCTTCGACCGGAAAAAGGTCGCTCGTATCCTGGAACATATCCGCAAACACGGATCGGCAATCCTCTGGATTCGGATACTTCCATACAACCCTTCGGATATTATTTCCTACACGGCAGGTGTAGCGTCAATATCGCCCTCGAAATTCATTGTCATAACAGCCATAGCAGCGCCGTTGCGATGCGTTATGCTGGCCGCAATGGGCAGATACATCTCCTCGTACGGGACCCTGATCCAGGTTACCGCCCTCCTTCTGCTCTCGGCAATAATAGCCCACATCATCGTCTATTCCCGCCAACGACAGAAAATAGACCAGCCGGATTAACCTGATCTATTCACG
>CAYTRK010000475.1:0-1642 GCA_964440205.1 uncultured Victivallaceae bacterium | reverse complement strand
TAGATTCTGAACCGATAAGTTCTGTGCGTTTTGCGTAGAAGATTTGAGCATCCAGAGACCAGCATCCAGCATCTAACCTGCAGCCGTGTTGGTTGCGGCCGAAGGCCGCCTTGGGGTGGCGTCTTCGCGGCGCGTGGCCCAGAGGTGGGAGGATGCTATAATTACGAGTAGGATCTGGAATGCAAGGAGCCACCAGACAACGAAATCCAGGCCCGGGTTGCCGATAATGGTGCTTATTTGATGCCATAGTGCCTGCGGCAGGTGAGACTCGTAGAAATCCCAGCCCATAATGGAATAGAAGCAGACCATGTGGCTCAGGTGCAGGGGTACCATGACCTTGCTGTAGAAGAAACGGGACCGCGCCTTTTCATGTGAGACATAAGCAAAAATCAACCCTTCGAGTGTTATAAGAAGCGTGAACTTCCAGAGCACAGATGAATGAGCTGAGAAAACCCGCCAGGAAGGACGCAAGCTCAGGACAAAATCGCCGCCAACAAAAAGAGCTGCGGCACTCAGTAGCCCGACGACCCCGACAACCGCGGAGAACTGGTAGAGGTAAGTCCGAGTACTGTTGCTCTCCTCGAATTTGGCGGATATCAACGGGAACAGAAAAGGTTTCGCCGCTCCGGCAATCGACAGGGGTATGCCCCCAAGGAGAAAACCAATATAGTACGCGCCGGATTCATTCGGTGATGTGAAGTTTCTGACGACCCATGGAGCAACCAGTTGATTCAGGGCCCATACGATAGCGAAAGCTCCGGCTCCGAAGGCGTACCTGCTCATGTTTCGCAACTCGCCCAGGTAGTCTTCAGTTGTATCGGCTTTTTTCAAAGAACCCTTGATGCTCAGAACGAAAAACAGCAACAGCGCAGCGGCGCTTGCGACATTGGCCAGCACATAGCCTGCAAGCTGCAGTGATTTCAGGAAAAGAAGCGCGATTATCAATCTGGACACAGGCTTGACCAGCTGGCCGAGAATAAGTACCCGGAATTTCATCAGTCCGTTCAAAGCGGACCTCGCTATTGCCAGGCTGTATTGAACTGCAACGCCTGCAACCAGTATCCAGAAGACAAGGTCATTTTCAAATTTAACGCGTTTCTGAATCGGTTCCTCAAGCAAGAACAAAACAACAATTGCTGACAGGGAGAGGATCAACGCGGTTAAACTCAGATCCCGCAGCATTCTCCTGATACGGCCCACAGAACCGGCCATGTGGAATTTATTAAGATACTTTGTTACGACGTCCACAAAGACTGTCATTGGTATCACAGCAAAAGCCAGAAGCTTGACAAGAGGCAGTATTGCGCCCAGGGTCTCAGGGGGCAGCACATCCGGAACAAGGAACATTCCGACATACATATCGATCAGACCGCCAACCGGGTGGACAACCATCCGCACTGCGCTATACCACCACAGGCGACCAAGCCGAAGCTTGGCGGATTTTTTCCAGTTGAAGAGCTTTGAAGTTGTCCGGTTAATGATCTGCACAATAATCAGGTCTTATAAAGGGTTGATATCAATTGCCTGCCTGTTTTGGATCTTCAGTTGTTAAAGGTGCCGTGAACGATCTGCTGAGGTACCCGGGCGCGCCTCGCTTGTGCCATGCATTATCAAGTCGATGAATCATGCTGCCGGTCTGCAT
>CAYTRK010000474.1:0-1651 GCA_964440205.1 uncultured Victivallaceae bacterium | reverse complement strand
ATTCTTGCTCTTCTTTTGTCAATTTCATTTCTCATCACCTCGCAGATAGCGTTTTGTCATTTTCCTGCTTGGAATAATTGTCTTCAAAAAAATGGTCGATTCGTCCTCCACAAAGGGGACGATATAGGCATAGTTTTCAATCTCGACAATGAATATCCTCTGACCCGCATACTTGCGCTGGTTGGGATGCTCAATAGTGTCAAGCAATCCGCCGTGAGTCATATGATAAATCACATCTTCAAAAACAAGACCACGACTATATTTCAACACCTTATACCAATCACTAATACTTATTGGTATAAAAGATTTTGAACAAAGCGTTTGCTTGAAGCTGTAGCCAGCCCTCTCCAACAATCCTCAATGCAGGGCCGGGAGATTCCCAGAACGGCCGCAGTTTCTCGGTTATCCTCTTTTCAATGTCATCAAGCGCAGGATAGACCCTGTTGGCAATTCCGTCCTTTACCATGTCCCACACTTTCTCTACCGGGTTGAGCTCGGGACTGTACGCAGGCAGGGGAAGAAGATGGACGCGTTCAGGCAACCTTGGATCTCCCGGTCTATAGTGGAAACCAGCATTGTCCCATATGACTACATGCTCCGCATCAGGATCGCTGTCCGCAATCTGATTGAGAAAAATCGCGACAAGATCAAGATTGACCGATGGCATATAGCAAAACTCGCCGCCGCCTTCGACCACGTCCAATGCCCCGTAGATGTATCCCCACTCGTATTTCTGCTGCGCGGGTTTCACAACCCTATGCCCCCGCAAACCCCAGCATCGGCGCGTAACGCTATGCAAACCGTACCGGGCTTCATCCTGAACCCAAACGCGAACCCTCTTGCCGCCCTCAATCCCGAGGCCCTCCAGCTTGCCGTAAAAGTGCTCTTTGAAGGATTCAGCCTCTTCGGCATCCTTCTTCACATGTACGGGACGCGGCACTTTCAGCGCCCCTCCGGCTTTTCCCAGCCAGTAGTATATGCTTGTGTAAGAACGCTTCAGTCCGTGTTCTCTGCGCAACCAATCCATTACCTCGGATGCCTGCTTCCAGCGACCGTCCTTGAGACCTTCCCTGAGTTCCTCAAGCAGATTCTCCCTCCTCATTTCAGTTGGTCGCCCGCCATTGCGACCTTGTCGCGATTCAAGGCTTTCAAATCCGTTTTCAATGAAATTCTTCACCCATATCTGAATGATTGCCCGCGACCTGCAAAGCCGCTTTGCAATCTGTTCGTATGTATGCCCGCCCTCTTCCGCCATAAGCAATGCCTGGCAACGCTCCTTGACTCTGGCATCCTTGGTCCGTCTGAATATGGACTCCAACTCTTCCTTCTGTTCTGCCGGCATCGTCAATTCCAGTCTTGGCCTGCCTCGTTTCATAGTTTGCACCTCTTCCTTCCTGTCCACTTTAACTCTTTACTCGATTGTTACGCATGCCGGTAATTGTTACACAAACAGAAAGGATGATGCAAGTATTTTATACTACAAAGTTTTAGTGTTTGGTATTACAACTCTCTGGCCGCGTTGAAATTCACATCCATTCTACCCGATTGCGGCGCGATTTCCAGAATATTCCCGCGTTGCAAATCTGGCGCAGATAGCCGCTGCCAAAGCAGGAGGTCTTGCCTGGAAGGCGGGCTTCGTAAACGAAGCGCA
>CAYTRK010000473.1:0-1652 GCA_964440205.1 uncultured Victivallaceae bacterium | reverse complement strand
GAGTAAGTGTGCGGATTCAGACACTTAAACGCGATTCTTAACCGCCACACCTGCTGGTGCATTTCCAGTTTGCATTTTCTGTTTACTATTGATAAGTTACTAATCAGCTTAAGGGAGAATGCATAATGGCAAGATTCAAATATCTGGCAATGGATTCGGGAGGTAACGAAACCGAAGGGGTGCTTGACGCTGAGAACCAATCGCAGGCCGTGGCCATGATTCGCGGGAAAGGTTTGTTTCCCACTAAGGTCAGTGAAATCGGTGGAAAGAAGCAATCCGCGCCCGCTCAACCGAAGAGAGCGTCTGCCGGGCAGGATGGGAAGGGTCTCAAAATGGAGATCAAGATGCCTGCGTTTCTTGGTTCTGGCGTGAAGCCGAAGCAGCTTATGGTTTTTACCCGGCAGCTTGCGACCCTGGTTGATGCGGGTCTGCCGCTTTTGCGCGGGCTGCGGATTCTCCTGAAGCAGGAAAAGAATTCGGCATTGCGAAAAGCCCTGACAGAGATGGGCGAGTCGGTGGAGGGGGGTAGCACTTTTTCGGAAGCGCTGGAGCAGCATCCGAGGATTTTCGACAACCTGTTCATTAACATGGTGAGAGCCGGAGAAGCGGGCGGTGTGCTTGAAGTCGTTCTTAACCGGCTTGCCGAGTTTATGGAAAAAGCCGAAAAGATCAAAAACAAGATCAAGAGCGCAATGATTTATCCCATTGTGGTGCTCATTGCGGCGGTAGGTATTCTGACTTTCCTTATGATTTACGTGATTCCCCGGTTCAAGGACATTTTTGAGGATCTTCTGGGGGATCAGGGCTTGCCGATTTTGACAGAGATTGTGATTGCAGTAAGCAACTTTATTGCCAGGCAGTGGTACATATTCCTTGGATTTATTGTCTGTTTAATCTTTCTGTACAAGATACTTTCACGCACGGATCGGGGGCGGTTTGTGGTGGACAAGATAAAGCTTAAGATGCCCCTGTTCGGGCCGCTTTTCACAAAGACGGCGGTAGCGCGTTTTTCCCGGACGCTCGGCACGCTTATGACTTCAGGTGTTCCCGTCTTGCAGGCGCTGAATATCGTGAGAGACACTTCGGGCAACCGCGTTCTGTCCAACGCGATACAAGCTGTACACGATAACGTCAAGGAAGGTGAGGATATGTCTACCCCGCTTGAGCATTCCAGGGTTTTTCCGGGGATGGTTATCAGCATGGTAGACGTGGGAGAGGAAACCGGCGCGCTGCCTGAGATGTTATTGAAAGTGGCCGATACCTACGAAGACGAAGTCGACACGGCCGTAGAGGGGCTGACTTCTATTATTGAGCCCATAATGATTGTTCTGCTGGCTGGAATCGTCGGAACGATTGTGATAGCCATGTTCGTGCCACTGATCCACGTTGTAAGTGAAATGGCGATGTAGCTCTTTCGGTGTGGGCTACATACAGATCATGATCATGGCACGGAACTGACCGGCCCGGTATGCACCACGGCAGACAACTCGCTGCGCCTTGTAACTGCGGCAAACTTGGCGCGTGAATAGATGGATAACGCGAATTTATGGCATTTTCTGCTTTTCACTGTTCTGTATGCCTGATACAATCAGAGTGGAGGTAAACGTTATGCAAAAGCAAAGACGCGATTCATTTACGCTGATTGAACTGCT
>CAYTRK010000472.1:0-1657 GCA_964440205.1 uncultured Victivallaceae bacterium | reverse complement strand
GTCGCAGTAGTGCTATCCGCGCTCGCAGCAGGAATTCTGTGAGATATGCGGGATAAAGCCTGAGAACAAGAAAAAAGGAGGAAATAGAATGAAGACGATAACCCTGCTATTAACCCTGACATTAACTGCAACCACCACAGTATACTCTGCGAATGTTGACGAAATCATACGTAAGTCGAACAAAGCAATGTATTACGCCGGTGACGATGGCCGCGCTGATGTAACCATGACACTGACAGATAACGACGGCAAAACGAGAACACGTAGATTCACAATACTGAGGAAAGATCTCAAGGAACTTAACCAGAAATTCTACGTCTATTTTCACGAGCCTGCGGACGTTCGCAAAATGGCTTACCTGGTTTGGAAAAATGCCGAATCAGAGGATGACCGGTGGCTCTGGCTCCCGGCGCTAAACCTGGTCAAACGTATCGCGCCCGGCGATAAACGTACCAGCTTTGTAGGTTCAGACTTCCTTTATGAAGATGTTTCAAAAAGATCACCCGATGCGGACAAACACAAGCTGGTTAAGGAAACCGGAGACCGATATGTTATACAAAGCGTCCCGAAAAACCCGGATAATGTCGAATTCTCCGAATACACTGTCGAGATCGACAAGAAAAAATACATTCCAATGAAGGCGGAATACGTGGATAAAAAAGGGAATCTCTACAGACGCATTGAAGCTCTTGAGATAAAGGATATCAACGGTTTTCCAACCGTGATCAAATCCAAAGCAAGCGATCTGGAGAGAAAGAGCCATACAATCAACGTGTTTTCCAACATCAAGTACAACATAGGCATCAACGAACGTATTTTTACAGAGCGTTTCCTGCGAAGACCGCCTCGCGAAGTGAAAAAATAGAAAAAGGATAAACGGACATGAATTGCAAACTGAAACTGTGGATGACCTCTATAATTCTGCTGTCTATCCCGGCGGGCGCCATTGCGGAAAAAGAATGGAAACTTCCGGATCTGCATGGCTTCCTCGATTACCGCTCAGGCGCCAGGTTCGAGCAGGATGCTCATGCTGACGATATCACACTCAACGAACTCCGGCTTCAACTAGAGATAAACAAGGGCTACGAGCATGCTACTATTCAAATGAAGTCCGACTTCATTTACGACGATGTGGCAGGCGCGAAGCGCCCGGATCTCGAAGACGGAACAGGCTGGATAGATTTAAGAGAAGCGTACATCCTGCTGTATCCTTCAATTTACGCTGACATAAAGTTAGGACGCCAGGTACTGACATGGGGCGCTGGAGACCTGCTTTTTATAAATGATATTTTCCCGAAAGACTGGCAGGCTTTCTTTATCGGCAGGGACCAAAACTACCTGAAAGCCCCGTCAGACGCCCTTATGCTCAGCCTGTTTCCCGGTTTCGCAAATATAGACCTGGCGTATATGCCCCGATTCGATTCTTCACGATATGTCAGCGGCCGGCGCATCTCGCTCTGGAACCCGATGCAAGGGGGAATAACCGGAGATTCCGCTGTTATCCGTCCTGCCGAAAATGATGAATGGTTCGTCGATGATGAGACCGCTGCCCGAATTTACAAAAACGTAGGAGGCGCGGAGCTGGCCGCCTACGCATATTCAGGTTTCTGGAAGACTCCTCGCGGTTTTGATCCTGCAGTTCAGAAGGCGTTCTTCC
>CAYTRK010000471.1:0-1663 GCA_964440205.1 uncultured Victivallaceae bacterium | reverse complement strand
GGAAAAATCAAATCCTCATTCTGATAAGCTTATGCAAACCGCTTGGAAACAACCATGAATTTCCCGGGATGTCCATGAATATTCGAGCAGTCACCCACATTATAAGTTACCTCGTTGCCGTCACGGCGCTGACTATGCTGGCAGCCGCAGGCATATCGCTCTATTACGGGGAACCGGCGTCAGCACGCGGGCTCTTTATCGCCGCGGGCGTCTCTCTGCTGTCTTCGGCCGCGGCATGGTATTTCACTAAGGGCGATCTTGATGTTTCAACTCGTGACGGTTTCGGAATAGCAACATTCGGATGGCTATTTGTGTCCCTGTTCGGCTCCCTGCCCTACCTTTTGTCCGGAGTTATATCCCATCCCGTTCCCGCCATTTTCGAAACAATGTCCGGCTATACAACCACCGGAGCTTCTGTCCTTACCAGCCTGGAAGCAATCCCGCGCGGGATACTCTTCTGGAGAGCAATGACCCATTTCTACGGCGGAATGGGCGTGCTGGTCCTCTGTGTTGCCATACTGCCGTTTCTCAAAGTCGGCGGAATGCAGATATACAAAGCCGAAGTGCCCGGCCCGACTAAGGAAAGGCTCACCCCCCGCATTTCGGCTACCGCAAAACTTCTTTGGGGCGCATACATGTTGTTCTGTATTCTGGAAACACTTCTGCTCGTTCTCGGCGGCATGTCGCTGTTCGACGCATGGTGCCACACCTGCGCAACAATGGCTACCGGCGGGTTCTCGCCCCGAACAGCCAGCGTGGGAGCTTACAACAGCGCCTATTTCGATGTGATAATAATTATTTTCATGTTCATAGCGGGAACTAATTTCGCTCTGCACCTGCGCATGCTCACCGGAAAACCCTTCGATTACTTCCGAAATGGCGAATTCCGCTTCTATTTCTTTTTCTGGCTCTCAGCCTGCCTTATGCTTACGTTTAATATCTGGGCTTCAACCTATGAGTCAATCGGCAAAAGCCTCCGTTACGCTTTCTTCCAGGGCACATCCATCATGACCACCACCGGTTTTGTCACAGCGGATTTTGATTTGTGGCCGGAAACCTCGCGAATACTTCTGGTTCTCCTCATGTTCCTGGGCGGCTGCGCAGGGTCGACGGGCGGAGGCGTCAAAAACGTCAGGGTCCTGGTAGGCGTCAAGGCGCTGATCCGAGAACTCTTCATCTATATGCGGCCGGACGCTGTCAAAACCATAAAGATTGATAACGGCAATGTGAAAGACAGCGTTGTATGGAATATATGCGCTTTTCTGCTCATTTTCGTAATCATCTTTGCCGCAGGCTCGCTCATCATGACCCTGTTCACCCCGGACCTTGGATCTGCTGTGTCCAGTTCCATCGCCTGCCTGGCAAATATCGGCCCCGGATTGAACGCAGTCGGCCCCACCCAGAACTACGCCGCTATCCCGAACACCGGAAAGACTGTCCTCATAGTCCTCATGCTGCTGGGCCGTCTCGAACTCTACACAGTCCTGGTAATCTTCCTGCCAAACTTCTGGAAAAAATAGGTAAAAACAGCTTTATGGCGGCAGGGTCAGACCGAGAAACGAGAAAACAGCTTTTTGCTTTAATACGTCATTTTGTCTTGGCTGGAACAATTCCGCTAAAATTGAATAACTTCAAATTGAAACTGGCAACTCTTCACAAAATC
>CAYTRK010000470.1:0-1664 GCA_964440205.1 uncultured Victivallaceae bacterium | reverse complement strand
TTGTTGCCGAATTGGATAGTTACCGCAAAGTCATAGATGGCGCACGGCAGGTTGTGGACAATTACAAACCGTCAATTCAGATTGATCCGGCCTGGCCGGTCAAGCCGTTGGGAGAGTTGATCACTGAGAAGCCCAAGAATGGGTACTCCGGAAAGCCTGTTAAACATCCCACTTCCATTAAGGTTCTTTCGCTCAGCGCTACAACCAGCGGTGAATTGGACTGTTCTCAGTTTAAGTATCTGGACGAAGAGATTTCTGCCAACTCAGCGGTACGATGTAGGAAAGGAGATATTCTTCTGCAAAGAGGCAACACAAAGGAATTGGTCGGCACAGCAGCATTGTTTGATATTGATGGTGGGGACTACATCTATCCCGATTTGATGATTCGAGTTCGAGCAAACGAAGCGTTGGTGCTTTCTGAATATCTTGTCCGAGCGCTACAATCACCCGATGCGAGGTTTTTTATCATGAACCACGCATCGGGATCGGCTGGCAGTATGCCTAAAATAAACCAACAGATTGTGAAAGAAATCCCGATTCCCGTTCCACCATTGCATATTCAACGCAATATCGTTTCCGCGATACAAGATGAGATCGCGACTGTGAAATCCAACCGTCAGCTAATAATTGAGTTCGAGAAGAAGATAGAGAACAGCCTGACGATAGTATGGGAGGGGCACGCGGAAGGAGGAAACAATAATGACTGACACATCACTCGCAACGCTTCAGGTCAAAGGCCCTTCTCTCCGAGAATGGCATGACTTGCAGGCGGATTCTGGCGACAAGGAACAGCAAGAGAAAGCAAAACTTGCGCAAGACAATCTGAAAGATGCTCTTCTTTCCTCACTGCAAATGCAGCATGTGGTTGTGCTTTCCGGATCGGGGACATCTCTTGGCCCTGTCGGCGGCCCTTCCATGAAAGATTTGTGGACTGCGACCACAACGGACACCCGGAAGGACGCGGCAGACGCCGTCGCGAAGACTGTTGATTATGATCTTACCGGTCAGAACATAGAAGAATTCCTGTCCAAGTGTGAGGCGTATTTGCAGGTTCGAGCCGAAACAGCGGTCAGTGATTTTGTGAAAGAAAGCAAGAAGATCATACTGGAGAAATGCTCTACGTTTCTTGATCCCGCAAAGCTGGATGCACACAAGGTCTTCATTCATCGTATGTCCCGGCGACGTGTTCGCGATCCGCGACTGAAAGTGTTTACGACGAATTATGATCTTTGTTTTGAGCGTGCAGCGGCAGAGATCGGTGGTGTTGTTATTGACGGTTTCTCTTTTACTGCCCCGCGCTATTACGATCCACGCTATTTCTCGTATGATATTATTCGTCGTCCTCAATCATCAGAGGACCAGGGGAATTATCTTGAAGGCGTCTTTCTTCTTTACAAGCTTCACGGTTCAGTTAATTGGGCGCGGTTATCTAAGAATTCTGTTCAGGAGAAACAGAATCCATCACCAGAAGAAGCATGCTTAATTTACCCGGCACGAGGCAAATACCAACAAAGTTTTTTGCAGCCGCACTTAGAATCAATGTCTCAATATTTGGCGGCATTGCGGGAACCGAACACATGTCTTGTTGTGATGGGGTTCGGGTTTAACGACGATCATCTTTCTGAGCCTATTCTGGCGGCAGTGCGGTCTAATCCGCACCTTCG
>CAYTRK010000469.1:0-1667 GCA_964440205.1 uncultured Victivallaceae bacterium | reverse complement strand
AATCTCATCCATTATCGGCCCGCATAGATAGATTTTCTTCATGTTGAACTCCGTTCTTTATTTCCAGTTTAACAGACAAAAACAACGGCTTGACATATCAGAAAGCTTCCAAAAGGCGGAAATATACCTTACCTCCATCCTCTGAAAATCCGAGGTCGAACCTGAAGTTAATCTTTTCTTCTTTGTTGAGAGTATAGCGCGCTCCAAACCCTGCGGCTGGTTTCAGGCCGGAAAAACGCAAATCGCCCCCGTTTTCCAGCACATTACCGGCCGACGCAAATACCGCCCCGGTCCATTTTCCTGAAAATGGAACACGGTATTCCGTTTGCAGAGAGAAGCTGTTCAGATCACGATATCTGGTGCTCTCAACTCCTCTCATATTCTGCAATGTAGCATATTCTTCAAAAGGAACATCGCCGTGAACAGTGTTTGCCTGGAACTGAAAAGCCAGAATCCGATCGCGTCTGACCGGCAGGTATTTTCGAAGATCCAGCTCGTAGGCTTCATATTTATAATCGCTGCCCATCCAATCCCGGTAGAGGCCAGCCGAAAACCGGTGGAAAGATCCTTTGCCTGGATAGAAAACATTATCCCTGGTGTCATATTCCGCAACAAGTCCGCCGCCGGACAGCACATGATCTTCGGTTCCCTGGTATCTGCCTGAAGCAAGAAGTCCATCGTCGGCAATTTCAAGGACATCAATTACCTTCACATCCAGAAAAGGACCCGCACGGAATCCGGAAGCTATTCTGAACAGAACCGATGGCTTCAACGTTAGAGTTCGCAAAGTGTATTCTTCTTCCTGGCTTGCGGAAGTATGACTGCCGATTCCGTAGAATTTCGAAGGAAAATGGCTAAGGGCTCCGGTCGCAATGAACTTGGTTTTTGCCGAGCCTGCATATGAGACCCTTGTAAGAGCAAGAAGATACTGTTCCTCCTGGGTGTAGAAAGCCACCGCACTCAAGCTGCCCGGGTTTACATCTTCGCTTTGCCGGAATGTCATAATAGTGGTTCCGCCCGCCCCGAATCCGGTTTCAGGCGATGAAAATACCAGGGGGAACCATACAAACTGCGATCCAACCTGCTTCTGTTCTTCGTCCGTTGTTTCAGACGCGCAAACCCGCGATAATCCTGCAAACACAAACAATAGAAGAGCTGCGAATTTCCGTACGCTTTGAGCCTGCCGCATTATCTTACATTCCATAAAAAGCCTGCTTTACCTGTTTTGGACAGAATGGTATACTTGCTGCTTGTAATAACGTTTATGAAAACGTCTCACATAAAAACGATAAAATCAGTAGAAAAAGCTGTTTATCTTCATAAAACGTCCGGTTTTACCCTTGTTGAGATCATGATCGTTGTGGCCATTATCGGCCTATTGGCCGCTATTGCCATGCCGTCTCTGGCCAAAGCCAGACGAAATTCACGAATTAATGCCGCGGCAAGTGGCCACTTAGCCCGCATATCTCGCAAAATTCCTGCTGCGAGCGCGGATAGCCCCACTGTGACGGCACGAATTGACAAAACGCCAGATTGCAGTATGTCTATACGGCTGCTCCGACGTTTTACCAATTCGCGCCCCCGCAGCAGCGCTCTCCACGCTCTCACTACGAAATCCTGTGAGATATGCGGGCTAGCGATATCATCGCTGACGTGGCTCTCCCCTT
>CAYTRK010000468.1:0-1695 GCA_964440205.1 uncultured Victivallaceae bacterium | reverse complement strand
TCTTTAGCCTAATTTAACTGTTTTTCACCCTTCTCACATTTCATGGCGGCTCTCAACCTTGCCCGTAACCCCGTGCTCGACAATTTCCGCACACCCCCCCACGTCCGTAACTACGCACGGTAGTCCAGCCTGACCTGCTTCCAGAAGAGTCAGTGGCGTTCCCTCCGTTACTGATGACAGACAGAACACGTCCATACATGACAGCCATTCATAAACATCCGAACGCATTCCGGGCATAATTATCCGCTCGCGTATGCCGATTTTGTCAGCCATTGATAAGATTTTTTTGCGTTCCGACCCGTCTCCGACCAGAACCAGAACTCCTTCTGTTGATATCCTGCCGAAAGCCTCAACCAGAAGCCCGTAATTCTTTTCATGAGAAAGCCGCCCGACGCTTCCCACGACAAGAGCATGAGGCGGAATCCCTTTCGCTTTCCTCAGTTCCGTCTTGTCGGCTCTTTCACTCTGCAGATTTGAAATGTCGATCCCGTTATGTATAACCGTCACTTTTTCCGAAGGAACGCCTTCAATGTTCACGGCAACATCCGCCACGTCCCGCGAAACAGCAACTATCCTCTTCGTAAAGGAGGACAAGAACCTGTTTAACCGCACTCGCCTGCTGTTTCCCGGGTAATTCCGGCCGTGTTTGGTGTGCACAACGGGCCGACCGGTCAGTTTTGACACAAGTATTGCCCACAAATGAGGCTGCGGATTGTGAGAATGAAGAATATCTATTCTGTTCGTTTTGACATAGCTTCTCAGGCTGAAAAGGGCAGATGTCTTAGAACACTGCCCAAGCTTTCCTGTCCAGCAGCCTTCGACATCAATATTCTTGCCCCACTCTCCCTCTTCGTAAAGACAGGCAAGGTAACAGTCAATATCTCTTTGCCTGAGTCCTGCGCACAGATTACAAACCACCCGTTCCAATCCGCCGACTTCCATAGACGAAACAATATGTAGAATGCGCATTTTCAAGTTACAAAGGTTACAGTCTTTGCAAGCGTTGCAGTCTTTAAAGCGGACGGGAAAAGAAAACCACTAACCTGATCTACCCACGCGTCGCCATCCTCTTTATCGCCTGCTGCACCCGGAGATTGCAGCTTGCATTACGATTGAAATCACCTTCCTCGAACATATACTTTTCATTCTCCCGGTTATACAGGTATCTCCCCGGCCTACCATCCACCTCCATTACATGCGGTTGATTGCAACCGAAATACGAATGCAGTTCAATCACGTAATAAGCGCCATCCGCGTCCTCAAGCACATCTACTGCCATGTTGTCAAAGCCGCCACGATCAAGAAACTCTCTGCACAGATCGAGCAATTCGCGCGGCGGATCACTGTAATTAATAATCTTAGACCCGCTATGAAAATCGCCTTTTAGGCCTTTCATGTGTGCGAAGTAACTATCGCCTATCCGCACGACACGCCATTCCTTTGCATCGGGAATGAATTCCTGGAAAATTATGTACCCCCACTGCCTGTCACGCTGCTCATGACGCGACGGACAGTAGCCTCGTCCAAAACACTCACAAACAAGCCCAAGCGCATCATTGCGGCTTCTTACAATCCTGACCCCACGCGCTTCAGATCCTATATCCATTTTAAACACTGTCGGCAGTGCGCATTTTTTTACAAATCTTTTAGCTTCAGACTGTTCAAAAAAAACTTTCGTCTCAGGCTGTGGAACAT
>CAYTRK010000467.1:0-1699 GCA_964440205.1 uncultured Victivallaceae bacterium | reverse complement strand
AATGATAATACCTTTTGCTTTTTGGAACATATAGGAGCACTTCGACAGAATCATCGTGCCATACTCTACCACTGCGCCTAGCATGCGCCTTGGGAATGTAGCCTGGTGATTTGGGCACGACGAACTTGAAAGTGATATATTCTTTGTCAAAACTTGCATGGGCTTTAATGCCCACATCTTGCGGACAACGCTGAGAGTAATCATAAAGCAATGGCATTTCTGCAATTTGCTTATACGGTATTGTTTGGATAATGTTTGCTGATGCACTACCCGATGTCCAGATGAGTATGCCAACGACGAGAAGCCTCTTAAGCACGATATTGTTCTCCCATGGTTAAGATATACTGCCTTGCTTTTTATACAGCCGGGTTTGTCTTAATGCGACGGATGGCACAACATCTTTGACGGCCTTCTGCCAAACCGGGCCATCTATTCATGCACTGGACAGGTTCCGGCAGAAAATAAGGTGGGATGTTTCGTCCGGGGAACGTCTCGACTGCTGCGGAGGGAGCCCGGAGCGCGACTCGATCTGTCGCTGTTAGAACGTGACGGTTTATACATCGGAGACCGAAAGTTATGGCCCGTCTTGTCTTGTTGGTTTACTTTACAATTTTCCAATAGTCTTCATCGGTGGCATCTTCTATCAAAAGGCTTGATGCATGACCATCGATAAAAAGGAAATTGGATTTTTTGTCATGCGCTGGATTTTCTGCAGGAGGAAGATTGCCGGACCAACCATTAATGAATTCATGGTACCGGATGTACGCGCCGGGAAAGTTCCCCAGCCGTCTATTCCAGTATGCATGCCATTCTGCTAAAATGAATGTGTCACCGGGATTGGCGACCTGTGAAGTTATGACACAAGTAGAATAGCCATACCACTCTGTAGCAAGTGGCCGAACTGGATACCCCGCCGAAGCATACCAGACGCATAAGCTGTAGCTCCTGGCCTTGCCGGATATACGATTTTGCTCATCACTCGGGCATGCAAAGATATCTCTTTCTTCGATCAGCGGGCTGCTTGAGGTGGGAACTTCCTCTACAATATCTCCAGTATATTCCTGAAGAAAACGGTCATAAGTCCACTGGTCCTGGGTTCCCTGTGTTCCAATTAACGCCGGGGGAAAGAGCCCTTCATTTTCTGATGCATATAATGCCAATGCAGTCGCAATGCCTCTTTGATTGGAAAGACAAACAACACTTTTTACCAATCCTTTGGCCTTTGTCAGAGAGGGCAACAATATGCTCACTAATAGTGAAATAATAGCAATAACAACTAATAGCTCAATAAGGGTGAAGGCCAATACTTTGACTCGTGACTTTCGATAGGCGTGTTTAGTGTGCATGTTACTCTCCACCCAGAAAACTGACCATATTACGTTAAGATAGATAGACCAGTAATGTTATCACAGTCATTGTTAAACATCGATTACTTAGAGATTCGTAGATGCAACCAAACATTCTCTATGACGGATATCGTCAGGGTGTAATCCAGATCCTATCCGGCACAAACCATCTTTCACACATTGCCCATGAAGAGTTTGCTTGGACTCCGCAACAGAAGACACATCGTCGCGCGTGAAACAATGATTGTCTGAAACAAGCTTAACACGGTTCGGTCAAAACATCCAGCAGCCCGTTTACAAAGCTGTCTTGCCTGCGGTCGGCTGAATATCCTGCGCGTCTGCGTCGCGAAAAC
>CAYTRK010000466.1:0-1712 GCA_964440205.1 uncultured Victivallaceae bacterium | reverse complement strand
GATGGACCCCCTGTGGAGCGTAGCGGAACAGGGGGTCCATCAACCGCGCGTGGGTATTTATTCACAATCACCGCTCCACCGCCCATAGCGGTTTTATATACGACATCAGGTGTCTTTTGTCCCAACGACTGATGAGGACGTTCGCCGTTATAAAAGCTGAAATACTCGGCCAGACCGACCGTCAATTCGATCATCGTGGTATAGTCCTTCAGATACACATCCTCGTGTTTCACAGTGCGCCAGAGTCGCTCGACGAAGATATTGTCAAATACTCGGCCCCGACCATCCATGCTGATTGCTATGTCTTCTCGTTTCAATACTCCTGTAAAAGCGTCGCTTGTGAATTGCGAGCCCTGGTCGCTGTTGAAAATTTCCGGCTTGCCGTGCCTGCGCAAGGCTTCTTCCAGGCAATCAACACAGAACTCCGCCTCCATGCTGTTGCTGATCCGCCAGCTCAATACCCGCCGCGAATACCAGTCGATCACCGCCACCAGGTAGGCAAAGCCACGGGCCAGCCGGATATAGGTGATATCCGTACTCCAGACTTGGTCTGGTCGAGTTATGAGCACACCACGCAACAGATAAGGATAGATCTTGTGCTCAGGATGTGAACGACTGGTGTTGGGACCTGGCGCCATGCCAGCCAGTCCCATTTTCCGCATCAGGCTTTGTACCCGCTTGCGGTTGACGGTATGACCAGCCGTCTTGAGAAAGATCACCATCTTGCGGCTGCCGTAGAACGGATGCCGTGTGTATTCTTCATCAATCAGTCGACTCAACAGAAGATCGCTTTCATCGACCAGCCTGGACTTTTGCTGGGCATAGATCGTGGCACGGGAAACCCCTGCCAACACGCATTGCCTGACCAATGACACCGGATCCCTTTTATCGATCCAGGATTGCCGTATCATTACCGGCTGATCCCGGACTTTTTTTTCAACCAGTCAAGCTCCACCTTCAGCTTGCCAATCTCGCTGAACAACAGTTCTGGCTCTCGATGTGCCGCGATCGGTGTAGGACCTCGCTTTCCTTCAAAAAGCGTTTTTGCCTGCTCTTGTAGTTCCTTCTTCCAATGCCCGACCGTAATAGGGTGGACCCCAAATTCTTGCCCTATCTCGTTGAGTGTTTTGGTCCCCCGTAAGGCCTCAAGAGCTACCTTGGCCTTGAACTCGGGAGTATGAAACTTTCTCTTCTTTCCTTCACTCATCTTTTCCTGTTCCTCGGGATTGCGCCTAGCTTAAACTACTGTCTTAAAACTGGGGTCCACTATAGGTCACCATCGCAGGACAGCCCTTCAACCATTTGATCTATCATTTTGTCTTGAGCTATTCGAACTGGGAAACAGGGACCGTCTGCTTCTCCGAGAGTTTTGAGAGCCTGAGCGAAGGGCTTCAGAACGCTTTGTGGACACTGGGCGGCGTTCCACAGTGCCACCAGACCGATCGTCTGTCCGCAGCGGTGAACAAACCTGACAATCCCGAGGAATTCACCCGGATGTACCAGGGCCTTTTGAGCCATTACCGCCTGACCGGGCGACGGATAAACCCCTCGAGGGCTCATGAGAATGGCGATATCGAGCAACGGCATCACCGTTTCAAGCGGGCCCTGGAGCAATCGTTGCTCTTGCGCGGGAGTCGTGATTTTGCCTCTCGGACAGCCTATGCAGAATATCTGCAGAAGCTGTTTGCACAACTCAACAGCGGTAGAACACG
>CAYTRK010000465.1:0-1717 GCA_964440205.1 uncultured Victivallaceae bacterium | reverse complement strand
GCCGTAGCTTTAGCGAATGTGGATCGTATTTCGTAGTCGTCGCCGTAGTCGTCAAGCGATCTTCCCAGTTTTCATTCTTTTCATTCGCGATTTACCAGAACCGAACCCCCAAAACTACTGAATATTCATATTCCAGCCAAAGATGTCAAACACGCTCCCTCAAAAGCCGACCTACAGATAGCAGACTCCAGGCAACAGACTATACAGCTTACAGCCAGCTGGCAAACCACCCCGCAGGAAGGTGCTCTGCGCCGTCCCCTTCCCCACATTCTTCTCCCCCTCTTTCTCCCGACAAGCCCACGAACCTACCAACGCACATCCCCACCTTTCCCTCTTCCCTCACATATACTGCATCAAAAACGACCTCGCTGTCCCTGAAAGCTGAGTCCAGTCGCATATCTCATACCGGTTGCCGTCCACATCCTTTATTACCACCCTGGACCTCGGAAGATTCCTGATATTCTTACGAACGTTCCTTATCTGCACGGTCCGGCAACCTCGATCGGTTTCAACTTCCATGGTAATCACGTCCAGCTTTTCTTCACAGAACAGTATGTCGCGGATCCGCGGCATAAAATAGCTCTTCTCCAATTCGGTTTTCATTATCTGCCTGGACCTGGGATCAAGATTGCCGATATGGTCTATCATCCCGACTTCAGTTCCATCTTCATCACGAACCGAAATCATGCTCCCCCAACAGCTCAGAGGAAAAGCCGCAACAACATGAGCGGCGACAATCTCGCGTCCCTCGACATGCAGAACTAAACGGCCATTCGTATGACGGCTGCAAGTGACATCTCTACCAGGTATAGTCATCCGGTCATATTCACTTGTGTTGCCTCCAATATTCATAACTCAACCTTTTTTTACGCCACATCAAGGCGTTCAGAGAATTCAGCCTGTATCCTGCACAAGCTGGCGTATTTGCCGTCTGAAACCATCAATTCCTCGTGGCTGCCCTTTTCAATGACCTCGCCATCTTCAAGCACATACAACGTCTTCGCATTCCGCAAAGTCGAAAGCCTGTGGGCTATAGCAATGGTCGTGCGCCCGGATACAAGCCTGTCCATGGCTTCCTGTATAGCCTGCTCAGTGGCAGTGTCAACCGCGGAGGTGGCTTCATCGAGAATAAGTATCGGAGGATCCTTCAATATTGCTCGCGCAATCGCAATCCGCTGTTTCTCGCCACCGGAAAGACCTCGACCCTGCTCGCCAACTTCCGAATCATAGCCGTCAGGCAGATTCATTATAAAGTCATGCGCATTCGCCGCCCTGGTCGCGGCGATAATCTCCCGTTCGCTTGCCTCGGGTCTGCCATACGTTATATTGTTTCGAATAGTCCCGGCAAAAAGATATGTGCTCTGTAACACCATGCCAATATTGCCGCGCAAACTCTTCACCTTGATGTCGCGCAGATCCACGTCATCAAGCAATATGCTTCCTTCCGTCGGATCGTAGAACCTGCAAATCAGCGAGACGAGGGTACTCTTGCCCGATCCCGTCTCGCCGACAAGACCAATCATTTCCCCGGGCTCAATAGTAAAATCAACATTCTTCAAAACCTTCTTCCCATCTCCATACCGAAAAGACACATTTTGAACCTCGATTTTCCCTTGTATATCCGTGAGTTCCCTGGCGTCTTTACGATCACCCACATCCGAGGGCATATCCATTATGCTGAATACCCTCTCAGCAGAAGTAGCGCTCTGCTGCAAAA
>CAYTRK010000464.1:0-1719 GCA_964440205.1 uncultured Victivallaceae bacterium | reverse complement strand
TGGCCTGCCCTTTCTGATGAAGAGCGTACCACATATAAGAATATCGGAACGGCAGGGTCACCCATGAAAAGTGTCGGCACCAAGGCCGAACCCTGAAGTTTAACTTATCAGGTTTTCACTCTCAGAGGACTGATTTTTGTAAAAATGGCGGGAGCGACGGGACTCGAACCCGCAACAACCAGATCGACAGTCTGGGACTCTAACCAAATTGAGCTACGCCCCCGCTTGAGACGATGCGCGAAGTATTAATTAAGGAAGATTTTGAATCAAGAAAAAAACGCAGGATCGAAAAGAAGTTTGCAATCCTGTGAGATATGCGGGATAGGCGGGTTAGTATCAGGAATGACCTGCCCGAGAAGGCCATTCGGCCGGGAATGACCGACTTACAGGGGTAAGACGGATTATTTTTTCCTGTCATGTCATGGATCAATGGCCATATGAGAATTGCTGAGAAGGGGGGCATGGGGGTTGAGTTGGCGTGGGTTTAATGGTATTTCTTGTGTGTGGGGGCTGAACAGAATGGGAAAGGAGATCAGTAATCTGCGATGGACGATTTGAGAAAAGGATGTAGCAAAGCGGCAAAAATGGCGGCGGACTGGATTGTAAGGAATCAGGTTACCGGTAGCGGTACGGCTGATCGGGGCAGGTATCTCAGGACGCTTACCCGTTACGAGATGCGGAATCCGGCAAGGATAGGGAAGTTTTCCACAAACTGGACGACAGGCGCTTCGGTTTTATCACTACTTCTGATGAGTGAATTTTCGGGCAAAAACGAATACCTGGATTCTGCTACTCAAGGCTGTGAGTATCTGAAAAGTCTGCAAGTGTTGGATTTCAGGTCAAAAAGAATATGCGGAATGATACTTGAAGACACGCCGCAAAGTGTGTGGTGTCATCCTCGCGACGCATTAACGGCAGCGTGGGCGATGTTGCATTTCGGTATTAAGACAGGCGACAAGGAATATGTGGACCGGGCGCAGATCTTTGCGGAATGGTTTAAGGTTTATGCTTTCAAAAAGGGATATCCTGCGTGGACCTATTATTTGGACGAACGTAAAGCTCCATTATGGCTGATGGGGTCTTTCCATGGTGGAAGCGCGATGTTTTTCATGGACCTGTACGAACATACCGGAGAGAAGAAGTGGCTCGACAAGGTTGCCCTGCCGATCGTTAAGACGTATACGAAGGTTTTCTGTATGAAGGACGGATCTCACAGGATTGTGGTTGATCCTCAGACTGGTCGCGACCTGACGGATGTAGATTCTGATGTTTCGCCGATTGGATGGCAGCACATGCACAAATTCAATGATGACTTCACTGCGTTGTCGCTGATGAAGGCGTATAAGATTACGGGCACGGAGAGGTATCTCAGCGCTGCGAGGAGTTTCATGGATTGGGCTGTTTCGAAACAGAACCGAAACGGGTCATTCGGGAAGCCACTGGTTCCCAGCGCCGGGGCGAGTCTGGTCATCGAGCTGGTGGATATGCACCGGATCACGAAGGAGGACAAGTATCTTCGGGCTGCGGAGAAGGCGGTCGGGCATGTGCTTAATTTGCAGGAGACGGAGATTCGCGATAAGCGGGCTCTTGGAGGAGTTTACGGTAATACAGTGGACTACGAGTGGAAGCCGAGGCATACGTTGAATGTACGGACTGCGTCGTATGCTGTAGCGGCGTTTGCGAAATGGGCGGAAGGGCGGGGCAGGCATGATGCCTATC
>CAYTRK010000463.1:0-1740 GCA_964440205.1 uncultured Victivallaceae bacterium | reverse complement strand
TGGAAAAACACGCGGCATTTGTCAAATTTGCTACCGCCGCCCTTTTCCTTTTTCTTGGTGTTGTCCTTCTTTTCGGGGACAGGATTGCCGACTGGACAGCGGTGAATCGTCCTGGGTTAGAATTTTCCAGACCACGCGAGCACTCCCTGCATGATCATCTCGATTGAGATGGTGCCTACCACCAGGGCGGTTATCCTGCCGGCTATCTCGATATATCGCTGAATGAGACGTTCGTTGCGAGGCCTGACGTAGTCGTGGGTCTTTTTGAGGAGAAATATCACCAGGGCGGAAAGGGCCACCGACACTACTATCACGGAAATAGCCGCAAGGGTATCATGACGCTGTCCGATGATAACGCTTGCGCTTATGGTCCCGGGTCCTATCAGCACCGGCATGGCAATTGCGCCGGCAAGGTGTTCTGACTGGCCACGGAGGATCTTGATTGCCGTAGGTCCTTTGAACACGAACTGCAGCCCGATGAGAAGAAAGACGATTCCGCCGAATATCTGGAAAGAGGCAAAATTAGCCTGTATTACTTCAACGAAGATTGCATTTCCCACCACCGCAAAGCAGCAGAACACGAGTGTCGCGATGATGCCTGCTCTTGTCAACACGCTGCGGAACTCCGGGCTTTCGAGTTTCTGGACCACATCGATCAGGTAGACAATTACGAGGAAAGGGTTAAGAAGAACCAGCAGCAGCGCTGCTGACCGGAACAAGTCTGTCATGTATAACGGCCTTTCTAATTGGTGTATTTCTGGGGATATTTACGCAAGTTTCAATGGTTGCCCGACTAGGATTCGAACCTAGACAAACAGTTCCAGAGACTGTTGTGCTACCATTACACCATCGGGCAATTTTTCAGCGCAGAGTACCGTATCAGATAATATGGACGGTTGCAAGGGGTGGAAGGCTTCGGTTGTTCGTTTTTTTCTGTCTGGTTGTCGGGAGCGGACTTGCTTCTGCGAGACCGCAGTCAGTTGTCAATCGTTTCCGGTTCTGCCGACGGGGTTCGGTGTCTTTTTACCGAGCAGTGGATGTGTGCGCCGCCTTTGCCGTTTTCGTAATATACCCAGTCGAATCCGGCTGCCCAGCATAGCTTGGCCAGTTCTTCAAGGCTCATCTGGTCGCAAGTTACATCCAGTGCGCGGCCCTCTTTGTGCAGAGAGCGAGAGCCGTGGGTTCCGTGCGAGCGATAGGCGTCCTGAACTTTCAAGGTTCCGCCGCGCCTTGAGACAAGCCTGACCAGGTTGCTGAACGGTTCGACTACAGATTTATGCATGGAATGGTCGTCCTCATAATCGTTGCCGTCATTGTCGCTTTCCCACCATACTTCAGGGGATTCGACGTAGGTCAAGTCGCGTCCGGCGGAAAATGTGGTAAGATCAATGGAGCCTGAAGTATCGCCTTCACCGCTGCGCGGCATGTGTGTTCCTACAGGAAATGTCTCCGGCAAGGGCCTCAGAATAGATTTTTCAGGGGCAGGGTTTTGCGTGTCCTGTGTTTCGGCATACCCGGTTTCAGGGGGTTTTCCGGTTATTGCCATGCCGAGGCACAGCACCAAAAGCGCTGACGCCAGCCCTCCCACAAATATCTTTGTGTTGTGATTGAGCGCAAGAAACCATTTCATAATACGGGGCACTCTAGCAGAAGCAGCTCGGGAAATCCAGTTTGAAGAAAAAATAGCTCCTCCGCAGAATCTGTGGGTGAAGTCGGTTCCTTATATGTGCCCGAAACGAC
>CAYTRK010000462.1:0-1763 GCA_964440205.1 uncultured Victivallaceae bacterium | reverse complement strand
TTGCCTGCTGCATGGAGCAATTGCGCAATTTGACCCATTCGTGGGATGTTTACGCTGTGGCCACGGTACAGGAGGAAGTCGGCTTACGCGGGGCAATTACAGGCGCTTACGGTGTCGCCCCGGATATCGGAATTGCGATTGATGTCGGCTTCGGTAAACAACCCGGCATTCCGGAAGCGTTCAATGCGGTTGAACTGGGCAAAGGCCCTGCGCTCTGCAGAGGGCCGAATATCCATCCTGAAATGTTTGAAGCTTTACGCAGGACCGCAAAACAACACGAAATTCCTTTTCAAACAGAAATCTGCACCCGCGGCACCGGCACTGATGCCAATGCCATACAGCTAACCCGGGAAGGGATACCAACCGCTTTGCTGAGTATTCCTTTGCGCAGCATGCATACACCGGTGGAAATGCTGCAGGTTAAAGATGTTGAACGTACGGGAAGATTGCTGGCGCATTTTATCGCCGGCCTTGACAACGCTTTTATCGATAAACTTTCACGAAAAATCAAATAGGGCGTGCGGCGAAGAGCCGTAAGCTGAGAATAATGAGACTGAAAACACTTGAAAAACTTTCAAATGCGGCTGGTGTGGCCGGCGATGAATCCGCTGTGAGAGATATCATCATATCAGCAATACGCTCGAATGTGGACAGCCTGCGGGTTGATTCGCTAGGGAATCTACTGGGATTCAAAAAGGGGACGGGGCGTAAACGGCGTAAAATAATGCTGGCTGCTCACATGGATGAAATCGGACTGATGATTTCACACGCCAATGAAAAGGGTCTGCTTTTTTTCCAGAAGGTAGGAGGAATAGATGACCGTGTTCTGCCTGCCAAGACAGTTTTGATTGGAAAAGATCGTGTCCCGGGTTTGATTTGTATCAAGCCGGTGCATCTTACCCCTCCAGATGAGCGAAAAAACATCATCAAGCATGACGCGATGGTTATTGATATCGGGGTGAGCAGCCGCGAGGAGGCTGAAAAGTTGGTCAACCAGGGAGATTTCGCGGTGTTTGCAACTGAATTTGAAGATCTGGGCGGCGTGGTTAAGGGCAAGGCCTTTGATGACCGCGCTGGCTGCGCAGCGTTAATTGAACTGATCAAAGCCGGACCGTATCAGTTTGATTTCTATCCGGTGTTTACAACAATGGAAGAAGTAGGATTGCGCGGTGCGCGGGTGGCGGCTTTCGGGATTGAACCGGATGCGGCATTTGTGCTCGAAGGTACCATTTGCGATGACTCGCCAAAAGATAAGGATATCAGTCCGACAACAGAGCTGGGCAAAGGCCCGGCCATCAGTGTTATGGATAAAACCATGATTGCCGACAAAGACATGGTACAGTTATTGATTTCGACCGCGGAAGAGGAAAAGATTCCATATCAGATCAAGCAGCCCGGCCAGGGCGGAACTGACGCCGGAGCCATTCATCTGTCGCGCAGAGGGGTTCCTACTGTAGCAGTTTCCACTCCATGCCGCTATATTCATTCGCCGGTTTCAATGATGAGCAAAAAAGATTTTAACAATACCGTAAAACTTATGCTTAAGGTTATGCAACGGATGTAGCGGGGAAGGAAAGCAGAGATGAAAGAAGTAATAAAGAAGCTGGTTGAAGCTTATGGACCGTCAGGGCATGAAGAACAGGTGCGCGAAATCATAAAGCACGAACTTGACGGTCTGGCCGATGACATCAGAACAGATGCTCTGGGAAATTTGATTGTATTGAAAAAAGGCGCCGGCAACGGACGCAAGGTGATGCTTTCAG
>CAYTRK010000461.1:0-1768 GCA_964440205.1 uncultured Victivallaceae bacterium | reverse complement strand
TCGCAGTGGCGCTATCCGCGCTCGCAGCAGGAATTCTGTGAGATATGCGGGTTAATAGGTGTTTGATTCTTTTCTATTCCGGCGCTAAAGTTTCTCCATGATCTTGGAAAAACCGGAACAGCCTTACTCGGACGGCTGCCGGGAAACAATTAATCCGACCTGTAGTTTGCCGTGCGGAACGTTTGCAGGGATAAGGGATAAGGTGTGCGAACGGAACGTCCGGAAAGGGTATTCTCCTTATGCATGATAGAATCAGCTCACTCTACGATAACCTCAACACTTACGTTCTCGGTTGCGAGAACGCATCCACGCTGCTGATTACAGGTCTGCTGGCCAACGGGCATGTGCTGATACAGGGGGCGCCCGGCGTAGGAAAGACGTCATTGGCAAAAACCATGGCGGCTTCGTTGCAGTGCGAATTTAAACGCATTCAGTTCACGCCCGACCTTCTTCCTTCCGATGTGGTGGGATACACTATCTATGACCAGGACTCGAATTCTTTCGTTTTCCATAACGGACCGGTGTTCGGCAATGTTATTCTCGCCGACGAAATAAATCGCGCCGGCCCCCGCACCCAGAGCGCCTTGCTCGAAGCGATGAACGAGCGCCAGGTTTCGGTGGACGGTTCAACCTACAGCCTGGAAAGACCGTTTTTCGTCGTGGCCACGGAAAACCACTTGACTACTGCCGGCACTTTTGCGCTGCCTGACTCGCAGTTGGACAGGTTTCTTCTTTCGTTCAAAATGGACGCGCCCGGCCCGGATTCACGAATGGAGATTCTGAAATTTCACGCCGGCTCAGAAGCTCAAGAGACTGTAAGACCTACGCTTACAAGAAACGAACTTGCCAACATGCAACTAGAGGTAATGAACAGCTACGTATCGGGAAACATCCAGAGATACATTGTGGACATCTCAGAGCGTCTCAAGAAACATAAGGATATTGATTTCGGTCCGTCTCCACGGGCGGAAATCGCCCTGATGAACGCCGCGCGCGCGTACGCGTATGTGCGCGACAGAAACGCGGTCCATCCCGACGATGTCAAGACTATGGCGCCTTACGTCCTCAGACACAGGCTAAGCCTTCGGCATACCAGAGGCCATGACAGCGATCACGTTGAACGACTGATCGACGAGATTCTCACTGCGACCCCGGTGCCTATGGATGAATCATAATCTCGAACAGGTCAACGGAGCCTGCTCCCGGGAAAAACCGCATCTAACAACACGCGGCGTATGGCTTGTGTGGATATCCGTCGGTCTATTGCTGGCGGGAATAATGCTGGCAATGACAGTTCTTATCGAAATCGCGCTTTTCTGCCTCTTTCTTGCGCCTGCCTCTATATTTATCTGCAGACTTAACCTGTCAAGGCTCCGGTTCCGGGCCACCATGCCGACAGGAGTATTCAACGGCGAGAACTTTGATCTTAAGCTGGTAACCGAGAATTCCAAACAGATCCTCGGATCATTCGATGCATTGATATCCTACCGGGTTGCCAGACTGAACAAGGAGGCCTTCTTTGCTTTTGTTGCTCCCTGCGGAGAGACGGAGCAAACTAAAGTAACGCGCATATCAAAACGCGGTGTGTATGAGGGACTATGGTACGAAATCCGATCGGCTTTTCCGTTCGGCATCGCGGAGAGAAAAGAGCGGGCAGACCTGGATTCAAGAATCGTGGTATATCCCCAGCCCAGGCCACCGACATACCTGCCGGATATACTGGAGTCGGGCGCCGGCTCCGGCCAGGCCGCAGGCTCGGCAACAAGGG
>CAYTRK010000460.1:0-1772 GCA_964440205.1 uncultured Victivallaceae bacterium | reverse complement strand
AAACGTCGGAGCAGCCGTATAGACATACTGCAATCTGGCGTTTTGCCAATTCGTGGCCTCGCAGTGGGGCTATCCGCGCCCGCAGCAGGAATTTTGTGAGATATGCGGGTTAAAATGGTCCTTGACGTTGGAAGACCTTGGATTTTAGGATTGCTTCAGTATCGTAACTGTGGAGGCGCATGATGCCGGAGATTACTTTTCAGTGTCCAAAATGCAACCAGAAGCTTGAAGCTCCGGCTGAAATGGCCGGAGAGGTCATTGAATGCCCATCCTGCCAAAGCGAAATCACCATACCCGCTGATAAAACACGAAAAGACCTTGATCTGACCGATATAGCTATAGGGGGAGAGGTTGTTGAAGAGGACCAACCGCAACAAGCTTCGGGCGAGGCGGAAGATTCGTCAACCACAGGCAATATATGTCCAAACTGCAATGAGCCGATGGACCCGGGAGCCGTTTTGTGCGTCAAATGCGGGTATCATCAGAAGATGGGCAAAGTAATTGAAACCGACCTCTCGTGACGAACCCTTTTCTCAGTAGAAAGTGGACGCCCCTCATACCGCCGCTTTTTCTGTTATGTGCCATTTATGTTGTTCTGATTGCCGGGGACATGTCTGTCGGCTTGTTAAGGCAGCCGTTGTGGCAATACATGCCGTATATAATCTGCGGGCTGGTAGTTTTTTTTGCAGCCTTTTTCGGTCCTTCCAGGCTTCTCTTTGTGTCACTCCTCTGGATCGTAATGACTTACTTTATTCAGTCCGCTTTGATCGGAGACAAGGACCCGGCAAGGGCGGAGGTGTTAATAATGCTTTCGAGCATATATGCATTCCCGTTTGCAACACTTTTCTATCATATTCCTGAAAGAAGCGTTTTAAGCATCAATGCGCTCGTAAACCTGCTCGTTGTGGTTTCAGTTGGCCTGGCGATGTTTTTCATGGGAGGAGCAGCAGAAAATTCGGCGGGCATTTTCAGTTCACCACTTCTGCTTCCCGTTTCCTCCTGGTTCCGAATATCCCGGCTCGGTGCGATCAACATGGCAGTCTGTGTCCCCTTTCTTCTGATTCGCAAGAAACATGAGAGTCCGATGACCGGCCCGATTCTTGTGGTTGGTCTTCTGTTTGTTGTCGGCGCTCTCAATTACAGATCTTCGCTCTGGGAGGATGAGATGAAGGCGTCCGCCTTTCTCATGTTCAGTTCAGGGGGGCAAGTCTGCCTTTTGTGGGGTGTGCTGGAATCTTTGTGGAGGAATGCTTACACGGATGAGCTAACCGGTCTGCCGGGCAGGCGGTCGCTAAGGAACCACCTCTCGGCAGTGAGTGTTCCGTATGCCATTGCGCTTGCTGATATCGATCGGTTCAAGAAAATAAACGATAAACATGGTCACGATGTCGGCGACCAGGTTCTTCGATTCGTTGCATCGCAACTTTCAAAAGCCTCCGCCGGGTCGGTTTACAGATACGGCGGCGAGGAATTTGTGATTGTGTACGAACGGATTGAGAAAGACGAGACCCGCGGAGCTGGAGATGAACTGAGGCAGGCTGTTTCATCGCGGGAATTTATACTCAGAGGAAAAGACAGGCCGAGAAAAAGACCTTCCAGTCCTCGCGCTAAAAAGGAAAAGAACCCCAGGATAAAGGTTACCATAAGCATTGGTGTTGCCCACAATGATGATCCTGGCATTCCGCCGCATGAAATCATGGAGAAAGCGGACAAAGCAATGTATGGGGCAAAGAAGGCCGGACGCAACAGGGTCAACCTGATCTATTCATGAA
>CAYTRK010000459.1:0-1792 GCA_964440205.1 uncultured Victivallaceae bacterium | reverse complement strand
TTGAATCCCCTCAAAACCTTTATTGAGGGGAGGCAAAAGCTCTCCCTATAATGGAGGATAAGCGGGCTTATGCCGACTGGCGGCATTTCCCATTGCAAAGTTAACCCAAAACAGGGAGAGCAGAATGGATTATTACAAAACTCAGACAGAATTCAACTGTGGAATTGATCTTCATACAAATCAGATGTATGTCTGCGTGATGGATCCCGCCGGCGAGAAGCTGGTACACACGAATATCAGGCACAATGATTTCGGTTATTTCCTTGGTCGCGTAGAACCTTATCGACACGACCTGACAGTCGTGTGCGAGTCGACCTCCAACTGGTACTGGCTGGCTGACGCCTGCTTCGAGGCGGACATCGAGTTCGTGCTCGCGCACGCCCTGTATCTGAAGCACATACATGGAGGCAAGAACAAGAACGACCGGCTCGACTCCAAGAAGCTGGCGCATCTGTTGCGCACCAACCTGATACCCCCGGCATACGCCCATCCCGCCGCGCGCCGTCCGGCCCGGGGCCTCTTCCGCCAGCGGATGCGATTCGTGTGGGACAGGTCTACGCTGATGGCCCAGCTGGGAATGCGCCAGTATGCAGAAGGCCTTGCACCGGCTCCTGGCCGCAGCGGAAACCGCGACAAGTGGGAGGAGAACATTCTTGAGCAGCATGCTGACCCCGTCAACCAGTTCTCGGCGCAGATGAGCATGGAAATGATACGCGCCTACGACAAGCAGATCAATCTGATCGAGAAGCGCCTCAAGACTGAAAGCCGGAAAGACTATGCGGTCGAACTTGCAGTGGTCAAGACCGTTCCGGGCATCGGGCAGATTCTGGCTCTGACCATTCTGTACGAGATCGACACTATTGATCGGTTCCCGACGGTGAATGACTTCCTGAGCTACTGCCGCCTAGTCAAGGGGTCGGTCTCCAGCGCAGGCAAATTCAAAGGGCTTAAAGGCGCCAAGATGGGCAACGCCTATCTGCGCTGGGCCTTCGGGCAGGCCGCCGTAATTGCCAAGCGCACCAACCCGCTGATCGGCGCCTATGCCGAACGACTGACTGCCAGGCATGGGAAATTCAAAGCCAACGCCATTCTCTCTGCCAAAATCGCGCGAGCCGTCTATTTCATGCTTGCCAGAAAAACCGTCTTCGATGCCGGCAAACTGGTATCCGCCAAAATATGAATGCAACCCGGACGGGGCGATCCCGGACAATAACTGAGGAGCCGTCATGCCATCCCGCTACGGAAGCAAGAATGCAATGGGGCCAAGACCCCGACCGCTTGCTCTTCGCGAGGCAGGCAAACTCATTGGGCTTGAATGGGACGCCCCGTTGCGGGTCTTTTGGCAGAAGCCGAGGGAAAGAGAAGCACTCCAAGCCCCAACGATGGGCAACGGAAGGGATTTATCGCTTGGGGCCACAATGCAAATAGACGGCCGAGACGCCTGCCCGACGCTCGGGTCGCATCCCTGCGCTGCCCTATCCTGCGGGCGATACCCGCCATACTGGGGCAAACTTGTTCCTTGTTCAAGCCTTAGTGCCAATTTCAAAAAGAAAGGGAGCCTGAATCTGATATAGCTTTGGTCAAATGAGGTGTTCTGCCCCTGGTTCGAGCCCGCAAAATACTGGGAGCGCCGAGCCTTCTTCGCAGGGAATCGGCACAAACCACCATCCGGCGTGAATAGGAGGAACCAGGGTTGACCCGAGAGGTTTCTGGGACGCCGCCGGGCATATGATCCGCCGGCTACGAGGCGGGGCGGTTGTTTTTCTTCCCCGCACCCTATCGATCCCGCATG
>CAYTRK010000458.1:0-1807 GCA_964440205.1 uncultured Victivallaceae bacterium | reverse complement strand
GCCGGTATGTGCATTCTTCTTCGGAAACAGTCAACTACCACGATGTCAACAATGCCGTCAAACTGTTGACAGCGCTACTCTAGCCCTGCCACTCCCCCGCAGATACGCCACTGCAAACGCAAGCAGAACATACCACCCCACTACAATAGCAACCGGCGGCCTATCCACCTCAAGAGTGGCCAGGGGCAGCCGGCGCATGGCGCCGGTCACTCCCACGAGCATGGATGTGAAAGCAACGTTTGCATGATTGAATATGCTCCCGGCAAATCCCGCAATGGAACCGCAGACAACCGAAAGAGAAGCAGTAACCACTATAAGAAAAGCAAGCGGCGCAACGAACAGGTTTCCTAGCAGTGCAACCGGGCTTACTCTCTCAAAAAAAACAGCGGTCAGCGGAGCTGACACAAGCCAGGCAGAAATCGAAATTCCCGCCAGAGAAAGAAAATACCGGCACATAACACGCGTAGTTCGCGTCCACCAGCGCTCAGGCTCAAGCCGTAACGGGTCCGGTTCCGTAATTTCCCGGATCGGCTCATGAAACAAAGGATATATTGCAAGAAGTCCCGAAACCACTGTAAATGAGAAAATAAAACCGGGCAACATCATCCGCTCCGGCGAAATCACAACAATCACAAGAGCAGACAAGGCAAGAGCCGATAACGCATCGGCTCTCCTACCCAGCAGGTACGCCGCAAAATAGGCAAGCGCCATAACTCCGGCACGCAAGGCGCTGGGATTCGCGCCGGTCAACACAATATAAATCCCCAGCGACGGCGCCAGAAAGAAAAACCAGTGGGTCCTAGAAACCCGTGCAGCGCTCAACACAAAAACAATCATCGCGGCCACTATTCCCACATGAAGCCCCGAAATGGCAAATATATGAAGAGTTCCGGTCTCAGCAAAAAGCGATCGGATATCCGAAGGCACATCGGACCGATATCCCAGAAGCAAAGCGCGTGTAATCGATACCGAAAGAGGAAAATCCTCTACGCCGCGACTCAGCAATTCCGAGGCAGCAGCCCTCGCAGCGTATATTCGCTGCGCCAAACCAGACCAGCCGGTTGTGCCCGTCAACTCGGCGGCGCCCACCCCGCCGCTGAAGTAAAACCGACTCCTCAGTCGCGCAAATGCCCTGCCATGCAATGAACCTACGCCGCCTTTAAGGATTTCGATTTCATCGTCGCTCAACGGGGGAAACACACGAAGCCTTCCGGTCAAATCCCATCTCTCGCCGTAACGCGGACCGCCTTCACCCGGAAACCCGAACAGATTGCACCGGACAATTACTCCGTTAACATTGCAAACCTCCCTGCCGGTTTGAACCCTGCGGGTAGAGAACTCGAACGTGTGCATCCTGCGTCCCGAATCTTTCAGATCACGCATTCCAGGCTGGCTCGAAACAGTTCCGTAAATACGGATCTCCTCCCCGGATTCGGAAGCTCGAAGGAGTGTGGCTATAAACCTGCTCTGCGCTGCCTGGTCTTCCCTTTGTCCCATGGCATAGCCCAGAAAAAAAATCGCGAAAAAAATAAAAAGGGTTGCTGCCGAAGAAGCGCTGCGCACACTCGAACCGCGACATCGCAGAAGATAAACCAGCCAGCCCAGACAGGCACAAAGGACTGCGGAAAACAAGGCAAGGAAAGACATTCCGCCCATGAGATAAGCGGCCAGTATCCCCGACATGAAAACCAGAGCTACTCCCACCAGAGGCCGTCTCTGCTGTACCCGCATACTAGACCCCATCCGAAAAGGTGTTTTCAAACAGACCGTTGCAATCCCGCATGTTTTCTTATCCGTACTCGTACAC
>CAYTRK010000457.1:0-1807 GCA_964440205.1 uncultured Victivallaceae bacterium | reverse complement strand
CTTTTCGGATGGGGTGTAGCTACATGCTTTCAGTACCCACAGATTCTGCGGAAGAGCCCAAAATTCCATCCTTCCATTCCTCCATACGCTATGATACATTATTCAAAATGGATGGTCAGACGATGCACAAGCCAGTTGAAGATTTAGAACCGGGACTCAAAGTCGGGAAAGATGTGAGTCTTCGAGGCGTAATTCTCGTAAAAGCCGGAACCATCTTAACTGATCAGATCATTCGACGAATGAAAAGATGGGGTATTAAGAATGTGGAGATTGAAAAACCCGATCTGAAGCCCGGAGGTGACAGCCGGCAACCTGCCAGAGCAACACCGGAAAGGATTCATCAGGTCGAAAACATGTTTAACAACCATCCCGAAAGCCCCGAGATGGAATTGCTCAAAAATGCAATTCTAAGCTATCTGCGAGCGGAAAACCATGATTGACGCCAACAGCTTTCGTAAACGCGTTGAAAGAAAAGCCCGTCACGACACTCAGCTTTCCACCATCTGGAGCGTAGTCCGCAGAGTTCAGCAGCTTACATCAAACCCTAACTCATCAACCAGGGAATTGGTAAAGGTCATCTCGTCCGATGCTGTCCTCACGGGGCGAATTCTGCGTATCGTCAATTCTGCGGCTTACGGTATTCCCCGAAAAGTCGAAAGCCTCGACCAGGCCATAATCATACTGGGCTATAACCAGCTTAGATCCCTGTGTACTTCTCTGGCTGCAATAGGCAACCTGAGCGGCAGAGATGGCGCTTTCGACAGGGTCAGCTTGTGGAAACACTCTTTTGCTACCGCAGCAGCAAGCAGAACAATGCAGTCCCGGCTTGCAGGCTCAGGAGAATCGGAATTGTTCGTCTCCGGCCTGCTCTCAAATATCGGGCGAATAATCATAGACCAGTTCTTCAAAGAAGAATTCAACAGCATCATCGAAGTTGCGAACAACGAAGAAATTCCTTTACTGAAGGCAGAAATGAAGGTACTCGGCGTAACTCACGCGGAAGTAGGCTATTGGATGGCGCTGAACTGGGGCTTAAACAACTCTGTAGCCGACGCGATACGGAATCATCACGGACCTGTGGCAACCCCTCAGTCATGCACAGTCAATCTGGCATACACTACTGCACAGGCAATGCAAATAGGGTCTCCGGGCGACAAAACACTGTGCCGGCTGATACCAGGATGTTTTAAAGTCCTCAATTTATCGCCGGAAAAACTCACGGATTTGATAGAAAACATCGATGCAGAATTCGAAACAATCGATCCGCTTATCAAAGAACTTACAATGAGCGAAGAACAGGACAGATAAATACGGAGGCCATATCATATGTCTCATAAAATCCTTATCATAGATGACGATAAAAGCATCCTTCAAACCATCCAGATTCAGCTCAGGCAGCGCCAGGAATATGAAACCCATACAGCCGATACAGGATCTGAAGGAATCAAAATGGCCCACAAGATAAAACCAGAGGTCATAATCCTGGATATCCTGATGCCAAGCGAAAATGGATGGGAAATAGCCGAAACGCTGAAAACTGATCCGAATACAAAAAACATTCCGATCATTGTGGCATCCGGTGCAGGTTCAAATTTTGACGACAACCCTTACGTGGAAAAGGAACTGATTCAGGCTTACATCCGCAAACCGTTCGACATAATTGAACTGATCAACGCAATTGAAACCGCAATAGAGCAGAGTTCACCAGACTGATCTATCCATATCAAAACCAGGTAGATTGTTCATTAATAAGGGTCTTCCGCGGAATCTGTGGGTAGATTTGTTTTCTTAATGGTTCCTGAACCGA
>CAYTRK010000456.1:0-1807 GCA_964440205.1 uncultured Victivallaceae bacterium | reverse complement strand
GTTTCTGTGTTTCCCGTTAACCCGGGGTTTCACCCCGGGCTCTCGAATTGCAGCCTTTCAGGCTGCCGGACTCATCTTCGTCTTTCCGTCGCCAACATGTTCATCATTGGATATTCAAAACTTTTTCTCCCTACTTTTTTCTCTTCTTTGTGTTCTCTGCGCTCTTTGTGGTTACAATCTTCTGCAGTCTGCATTCGTCGGTCTTCCCATCTTACTCAAAAACTCCCAAAAAAAATCTTTTCCATGACAAAACTGTGACGCCGGCTTAGCATAATCGGGATAAATGAAAGAAGAGTTATTATGAATATATTAATGCTATACCCCGAATTTCCCGACACGTTCTGGAGCTTCAAACATGCGCTGGCTTTTGTCGGCAAAAAGGCGGCGCTCCCGCCGCTGGGACTGATCACGGTCGCGGCGATGCTTCCTTCGCGTTGGGGCAAACGCCTTGTAGACGCCAATGTCAGGAACATCACCGACCGGGATTTGGAATGGGCGGACTGCGTCTTCATCAGCGCCATGACCGTACAACGCGCCTCTGCGCGTCGGATGATATCACGATGCAAAAAGGCCGGACTTAAAGTTGTGGCCGGAGGCCCGTTGTTTCAAAGCGAACTGGACGACTTTGAGGAAGTAGATCACTTCGTACTCAACGAGGCTGAACTGACGCTCCCGGATTTCCTCCACGATCTCGAAAACGACACCCCGAAACGGATCTACACGAAAGAAGGTTTCCCGAAAATGGAAACATCACCCGCACCAATGTGGGAGCTGCTGGACATTAAAAGATATGGAAGTATGGGAATACAGTTCTCCCGCGGCTGCCCCTTCAACTGCGATTTCTGCAATGTGACAGCGTTGTTCGGCCACAAAACACGCACAAAGTCAGCCGAACAGATTATCACAGAGCTGGACTCTCTATACGCACTAGGGTGGCGCGGTGACGTATTTTTCGTGGACGACAACTTTATCGGCAAGAAATCATTTCTTAAAAAAGAACTTTTGCCTCAGCTTATAGATTGGCGCAGCGATAAGAAAGGCAACACCTTCTTCACGGAAGCTTCCATAAATCTTGCGGATGACATGGAGCTTATGAAGCTTATGGGAAAGGCAGGCTTTAATAAAGTATTCATTGGAATAGAGACCCCTGATGACATGTGTCTTTCTGAATGCAGCAAGGAACAGAATAAAGGACGCAACCTGCTGGAAGACGTCAAACGCATACACAAAGCAGGCCTCCAGGTCCAGGCCGGATTCATCGTAGGCTTCGATAACGACGGCCCATCCGTCTTCAAAAAGCAGATAGAATTTATCCAGAAAAGCGGCATTACCACTGCTATGGTGGGTCTTCTTCAGGCGCCTCCGGGGACAAGGCTTTTCGACAGGATGAAGAAAGCGGGGCGTTTGATCGGAGAATCCTCAGGCGACAACGTGGACGGCACTACCAATATCGTTCCATCAATGGGTCTGGACCCGCTTCTGGAGGGATACAGGGAAATCCTTCAGCACATATACTCTCCGCAGCATTATTACTCGAGGCTTAAAACCTTCCTGAAAGATTATGAACCGCCTAAAATACGCGGAAACCTTCAGTTTTCCCATATTATGGCGCTGATACGCTCCTTCTACAAAATAGGCATCGTCGGGAAGGAACGATGGCAATACTGGAAGCTTCTGGCATGGACTCAGTTCCGGCGCCCCAGGTTGATACCGGAAGCCGTGATCCTCAGCATCTACGGTTATCATTTCAGGAAAGTCTGCGAATTACATGTTACAGAAAACATCTGATCCGGCGCCACCATTGTCC
>CAYTRK010000455.1:0-1823 GCA_964440205.1 uncultured Victivallaceae bacterium | reverse complement strand
CTATGTCGGTCGCCCGCGAGCGTATGTAGTCGTTGTCGATGCGGGCCAGCTTCTCTTCCTGCTCATTGAGCACAAACTGGACTGCCGACTCGGCATTCACTTGCTCTTCCTGGATATACGTCGTGATATGGTTCAACAACAGCTTGTCGCTGAGAATCATTTTCTGGGCGTCGAATATTCCGGATTCATCCTCGCCGATGCCCTGATGAACTTCCCTCCGGAGTCCATCCAGCCGCTTCTCCACAACTGGACAGGCCTCCTTGAAGCGCTCTAGTTCCGCAGGCACATCCTCTGCTTCAACTCTGTACATCGGCAGGTCGCGGTGCCGGTTCTCGCTGAACATGCAGACCTTTCCAACGGCACATCCCTTGCTGAGACCCACCCCTTTCAAATGTATCTCGTGTTCGACTCCCTTGTCCATATCCAACACCAACCCGTTACAATCCCACACTTCCCGGAGCCTCTTGCAAAACCCCTAAAACAGCGATAATTTCCTGATTCAGATATACCCCCGAAGGGGGAAAGCTGCTATTCTTCTCCTGCAACAAAAACCCCGAAACGGGAGGAGAAGAATGAGCAAGCTTTCATCGACAAGTATAAGCATACAGCGGCACCTATTTCCAGCATTAGAAGAAGAAATCGGCGAACTTTCAGACAACGAGCGCAAATTCGTTCGGATCATCGAGCTGGCCGAGATCGGGCGGTTTCTTGTCGGTCATGGATGGCGCGGAGTGGGTCGCAAGCCCCATAGCCGCTTCGCATTGGCAAAGGCGTTCATTGCCAAGGCGGTCTGGAATATGACAACTACGCGGGCATTGATTGATCTGATCCGAACCAGTCCAAGCCTGCGGCGACTATGCGGCTGGGACAGTGTGGCCGAGATACCGGCTGAGAGCGCTTTTTCCCGCGCTTTCGCTCTTTTTTCGGAGATGGAGCTGCCGCAGCGCATTCATGAGGCGTTGATCAAGGAACATTTTCAAGAAAAGATCTGCGGACATGTCAGCCGGGATTCCACGGCGATCAAGGGTCGCGAGAAACCGAACCCCAAACCGAAAACGAAGAAGAAGCCGAAAAAGCGGGGGCGGCCCCGGAAGGGCGAGCAGCGCGAAAAGACTCCGCCGCGGCGGCTGGAACTGCAGGCGCAGAGGAGTCTTGAGCACAACCTCGAAGACCTGCCTTGTTTCTGCGATGTGGGCTGCAAGAAGAACAGCAAGGGCTATAAGGAAAGCTGGGTCGGATACAAGCTGCATCTGGATGTCGTCGACGGCGATATCCCGATCAGCGGAATCCTAAGCAATGCTGCGCTGCATGATTCCCAGGCAGCCATACCGCTGGCTCAAATGAGTTCGGATCGCGTTGCCAGTCTCTATGATCTGATGGATGCCGCCTACGATGCCAGGGAAATCCACGATTTCAGCCGCTCGCTGGGCCATGTGCCGATCATTGACGGCAACCCGCGGCGAACAAAAGAAAAGTGGCAGATGGATCCGGCGGAAAGGATTCGGTTCAGAGAACGTTCCGCAGCGGAGCGGGTGAACTCGAACCTGAAGGACAATTACGGCGGCAATCATGTCCGTGTGCGGGGACCGAAGAAAGTGGCCTGCCACTTGATGTTCGGCCTTCTCGCGCTCGCCGCCACGCAGCTTTACAACCTCTTGCTCTGACTCAAGCGACCGATCCGAACACAAATTGCCGCTCCTTGACATCCCAACGGACCCCTGTGTCAAAAACAGGGGCTTTTTCAAGATAGGCCCGTATTTACAGTTGACAGCGGGAAGGATTTATTAAATTCTCATCGTATTGTGTCGGCGGATACCGTTTCG
>CAYTRK010000454.1:0-1832 GCA_964440205.1 uncultured Victivallaceae bacterium | reverse complement strand
ATACGCGCTTTATTCTGTGAGCCGTAACCTCGATTTCAGCAACAAGAGGATGAAGGATCTTTTTATGAATGCGGGATGTTCTCTTTATGACCGGGCGAGCGGAGTCAGGGAACTTGAGTCAGCCATGGAGGGGAGGCGTGAGCAATGAGCGCAGCGGGATGCTGGATGGGCTGGTTCTTCCCGTGGCTATGCATGGCATTTGTTGCGACAGGCTTTCTCATAGTTTCAAGACAGCAAAACCCGAAACATATAACAGATAGCATCGGCAGGGGTGTATGAAGATACTACTGTTTCTCAATCGTGGCTTGTCGGTTTGCACGGCGCTGACGGCGATGCTATTTCTTCAGGGTTGTGCAAGTGTTCCTTGTAGCGTGAGTAAACCGGCGGGGGTGGAAAAGGATTTGGCATTTGTTTACCTGCACGGGATCGGGGGCGCTAAGGAAGATCCTGAATTCTGCGACAACATGAACGATTTTCTTGAAAAGGTAAACTACGATTGTGAAGTGGTGAATTATCAGTGGGATTCCGTTGATATTGACTTCATGCAAGCGGGCGCAAGCTGGTTGAAATCTGAAAGAAGAGCTGATGCAGAGGCGAAGAAATTAAAAGAGAGGATTATCTACAGATTCGAAAAGGAACGAACTCCCTATGTGCTGATCGGATACAGTATTGGCGCACGGGTGGTCCTTCGTGCGCTGGAAGCTTCGAATGGCGACCTGGAGATGTTGCGGGGTGTATATTTTCTCGGGGCGGCCATGGCGAAGGACGTGACGATCGACAAGAACTGCCTGCCGGAGGGAATGAAAATCGTCAACTATCATTCGCCGAAGAGGGATCGTGTGCATCAGATAGCGTTCAACTTCATGAAGGAGAAAGCTGCTGGAGGCCGGGTGGGCTTCGACGACGAAGCCGTGTTCGATAATTACCGGGTTTCCTGTTCGCATTTCCACAAGAGCATGCCGATAAGCATTGATTACTCACAACTGGCACACGCGATCGGCTATTTGGTTTTTCTTAAAGAACGCATATTCGTACCCGGCGAGGCCGATTTCAATCTGGATCTGCCGGTTGGCGAAGGTGAATGGTGGTGGAACACGATACTGCGCACGGATTATGTTCATGACGGCGAGCGCTGCACCCTGGAAATCGAACAGCTTAACATGAACCGGAACTATTTCAGGGCGGTGGTTGTTCATCCCGAGGGCGGCCGCAGGCGAATTGCCCGTGGAGGCAACATCCATGCCATTCTCGATGAGACTGATGCTTTGCCGGATGGATATTGGAGGGAAGGCGATGCAAGATTCAGGGCGGTGCAAGATTCGGATAAGAGTCTTTTTTAAAGATTGTCCACTACACAAAAAATGGGCTTTTTAGCCGGGGGTGAGCCTGATAGTATCTTGCATTATGCGGAAGAAAGATACTCTTGATGTTATTGCAAGTCTGGCAACTGTAGTTTTCGATGCGCTGGCGGTTTTTTTCGGATTCATCCTTGCGACAAAGATCCGGTTTGACAGCGGGCTGGTTCCCATTCCAAAGGGCCGTCCGGATGATCTGTGGTCGCTGTACGTGCCGGGGGCCCTGGTAGCGACGGTTATTTTTCTGTTTATTTTCAAGTCTCTCGATATGTATACGCGGCCGCAGACGGGGTCGTTTACCAACAAGATACCCCGGATTATGAAGGGAACGGCAATAGGACTGTTGTTCGCCGCGGCAATGGGGTTTGCGATCAAGACTGATCCCCCGTTCTCGGCTGCTGTGGTTGTTATTGCTTTTATCACGGTTTCATTTTTTGTGACTCTAGAGAGGTATATTCTCTACAGGATTGAATGGAA
>CAYTRK010000453.1:0-1844 GCA_964440205.1 uncultured Victivallaceae bacterium | reverse complement strand
AAAAATGCGCAAATGGCAGGTGGCATTCAAGGACGCCGACAGGGAAGCCATACTCCGGGATCGCGGCCCCGAAGTTTACGAAGGTTATTACTGCTGGGGCGAGAATGCAAAGAAACCCGTAGCCCCTACAGTCAAATTCAGCGAACAAACGAAAACCGACGTAAACAAACCAGCAACCACTTAATCCGCATATCTCACAGCATGGAATTCACTCCTCCATCCCGGAGTCCCGTGACTGGGAGAATGTGAAACTCAATGGCTCAACGCCTATTTTATCGGTCTTTTTCTTCATCACCTTGGATGGATCAATTCTGCAAGCCCAGAGCCACTTGCTTTCCGGCGAAAGCACAACCAAGGTTTTATCCGGGCCACAAACACCAATGAGCGACTTGCCGTTCTGATTGGCGCGAGGAACATCCAAAAAATCCTTCCTTCCTTGTTGATCTGGAACCGGGACATACTGAAGCAACGCCCATTGATTCATGGCCACGTCATACGTCCATATGTCCTGGCCCAACGGAACTCGGCTGTACCCGCCCGCAAGAACCATCTTCTTTGTGCCTGGCAACCAACATAATATGTGCCCCGCCCGCGGAGGGGGTACTTTGCCGGGAAACCGCTGTTGCCATTTTCTCGTGGCACAGTCATAAACCCAAGTGTCAGATAAAACCCTGTCTTCCGCTTCACCGCCGAACAGGATTATCTTTCTGTGCACAGGATCATAGGCAGCCCGGCTCATCACACGCGAAGAAGGCTCCGGCGAGAGAGCCGCTTTAACCTTTCCCGCATTCATACGCGCCTCTCGAACCTTGCCCAACAACTCAAGGGTAACTCCTCCCCGTAGCTTGCGCGCCAACTCGCCGTAATCCCGCATTAAAGAAACCAGCAGACCTGCCGCATGTTTTGTAGCCGGGATCTCCAGTCTGTCTACCTGACCTGCAAGCGCCTTTTGTTTCATTATGTCCATCTGTTTACCAAAGGCTGCCGCCAGTGACGCAAGATCCCTTTGTTCTTTCTTGCCCGTTTCCGCGTTCTTAATCTGCCCGGCACATCTCTCTTCAAACGCTATGGCATTACGATAAATCTGAATTGCTTCCTTTTGCAAGGCGTTCAGAGCCGCTGATCCTGTGTTCAGCTCGCGCCACTTCATCTTTTCAATATCATACAAGTAAACACCGGCGGGCTCTTTTTGACCGCCAACCTGCAACAGCTCATGGTTAATCGGGTCATAGCATAATGAAGCCCCCTTGGAGCCGCCTTCGTGCGGCTCAGCGTCTATTCGCTCCCACTTTTCCGTCTTTGCGCTGTAGGCTTTCATCTCGCCGCCACTATAAACAAAAACCCTGTTTTCCTTCGGCAGGTAATCCCACTGAAGCGAGACGTTTTTCAATCCATGACCCCCAACCTGCGCAAACATTCTAGCTGTTGGCTCATAAACAAGAATCGTATGTTTCTTTAATTCATCGAGCTTTTTCCATTCATTGACAGACATATCCTTGAGCCCATCAATCTTAACAGCATCCAGGCCTTTGGAGTTAACGGCAACAACCATTACGGCGCCAATACCGGCCAGCAAAGCAAATCGTTTTTTCATGTCAAATTCCTCCATCCTATATCCGGACCAGAAGTCAAGTCATACGCAAACCCATATGCGCATCGCTCGTGTCCTTGACGACAATAAACAAATTGCCATGATTCAAAAAGCCCAATCTGACCTGATTTATGCGCCCGAGAGAACAACCACGGATTGCGCTGATAAAACAAATTTTTGTGCCTCCTCAGCAAAATCTGTGGGTTAATTCGGTTCTTTATATGTACCCGAAACGACACTCCTCCCGTCTCGG
>CAYTRK010000452.1:0-1845 GCA_964440205.1 uncultured Victivallaceae bacterium | reverse complement strand
CCTAATTGTCACGGCACTCTTTGTGAATAATGTTCAAGCACAAGAGTTGTTCCAATCATCGCCAAGCCAACATTTGCAAGCGTGGTAATCGCCAAAGCGGAAACCATGAGTTTTACGGACTGTTTCCGTAGCGAAACGGATGCTATCTTCAATCCGACGATCGTGCCTACCGCCCAGAATATGAGAATTATTGCGCCGAATATATGCTCGTAGAAGCTCACGGCGCCACAATGCCTGCTCACTGCTGGAAACCACCAGATTGCCCAGACCAAGGCTTCTAAAGCGCCTAGCCCTGCCATACGCCTTGTCCATGTAAACAAAGCCTGGGCGACTGGATTGGTAAACAGTTGATTCCCCATAATCATGTTTTCTGATTATTAACCCATTTCCACGACGTCCAAAGCGTAAGCATCGGCACGAGTATGAAGGCAATACCCACGACAATGAGTATGGTCGATGCGAACCACATCCCCAAAAACGAATTCACCTTGGCGTTTTGTGGATCGCCCGGATCATATAGAACAGAAACAACATCGCCTTTACTGATCTTGAAAGGACCCTCTTCCTGTCTGTGAGGCCCTTGGAAACGATATCGCCGACCGTCGGCGACGATGAATTCAACAACGACATAGTATCTGACGTCTTCCCGTACGTTGCCACCTGTACCGCGAACTACCTTTTCGTAGTCCACCACCGTCCCGCTTGCCTCGTTCGCACGTTCAGCAAATGTGGCGCTTTCCCCGTACATTCCGACACCAAAGAAAAGCGCAACGATTCCACCGCAAACAAAGAGAAATGCAACGGTAGCGAAGATGGTAAGTTGACGTTTGTATACAGCTTTCATTTCTATCGAACGTATGAACTAATTGTTTTATCAAACCGCGCCAAGATCGCGGGTTGATAAATGGTGTTGAGTTCGGTGATCACTGCTTTTCGTTGGTTTCTCTATTCCGAGACCTTAATCGAGAAATAGGACGCTCGATCGACATTGGACTTGTCGATCATACTTAGATTCAGACTGATGTTCATGGTTGAGTACTTAGGTTGAAATTCATGTATTTTCGATTGAATCAATTGTTGGTTCTTGTCGTAAAGACTGACTTCATACCGCACTTCTTCAGCGGGGACCGCTGACCAGGACTTATGAATGTGAACAAAGAGGGAATCGCCACTTTTGTTCAATTTGAAGTGTACGCGAGTTCCTTCGATATCCATTTTCTCGCCCAGTTTGAACTTATGCATTCCGGCAGGCAATACTTGCTGTGAACATCCGATACAGAATGCTGCAACAAATAGCCCCATCCATACTATTTTCTTCATCTTCGACCTCCTGGAGTCGTGTTGTGCTGCGCGGACAGGAAATGATGACTCCTGATCATTTCCTACCCAACGCTAATCTTGAGGGTTCGGCGGGTTAGCGTCGATACCTGCAAAATTTTTGTTGGGTGTCTTATTTTCGATTCGTTTTCCAAGTAAAAATAATGCGACAACAAGTAGGATCTCTCTAAAAGGAATGGATACAGTTCTGATGTTAACGGCAAAAGGGGTCCGGGTATCAGGGAAATACTTGGTCTGTAGCTCCATTGATTCCTTTTGATATGCTTCGTATTTCTCGACTAACTCCTGTGTGGGCTCCTTCACACATTTGGATCGAATTAATCTGTTCACATGGGGAGCAACCGTGCATGAGTAGATTCCGAATGCGAAGTACAGAAAGAGCAGCGCAAACACAGGCTTGCCATGCTTGCGAAAATACCGGATGGCCACAGCAAGTCCAGCCAGATATGTGAGTGGCAAGAGAGCTTCAATTACTCTAATGTATATCATCATTTTTCAAACCCAACG
>CAYTRK010000451.1:0-1846 GCA_964440205.1 uncultured Victivallaceae bacterium | reverse complement strand
CGGGAAAAGGGCAGGGAATTGATTCCTCAACGCCTCATACACGCCAACGGCCTGCTCTCTGTCCAGATCCCAGGTCCCAACCTCTTCTGCCGGCGAAACTCGCCATAACGTATTTGTCACGCTCGAAGAAAACGCCACATTAGTAGCTATCACCCAATAATTACTCGCCGTTATATCTGTATAGTCCGGCTCTTTTGTGGCCGGAAGATCTTCCGCTTTTGCTAATCCTGCAACCAGCAACAGAATTGCGGCAGCCACCGCCACAGCCAACGCCGCTGTCTTCCATCGCACAATCTCTCTGGCCATCCGCCGGCGATCCCCGCTGAACTTACGAATCTCCTGTAATAACAACTCTTCACTTTCCATCTCATACTCCTTCTACATTACCGCGCTTTTGCGCGTATCCATAGGCAGCACCACTGCCAGTTTCCGCCCCCCGTCACGATTACGCTCTCGTCGTTCAAACATCCCTGCCCAATCCGGCCGCCGGCTTTCAATATGCCTGGCAACCAGCGCCGTGAAATTATTGTTGAGCGTATATCCCTGCACTTTACCAACCCGAACCCCCAGGCGTTGCGCGCGAGAGCGCACTCGCTTGATCCTATGTCGCTCCATCTCCCATAAAAGCTTCACCGACACCTTCACTCCCTCGCGCTTATACGCCCTGGCATAAGGCGCAGCCATCGCGTAGATATCCCTCAGCACATGCCCGCCGCCGGCAGTCTGCTTCCACGCCTCAAACTTCTGCTCCACCGTCGGCTCAAACAACTCTGATTGATACATCTCGCTCATACTACCCGCCTCATTGCACTCCGGCCCCTGCATTTGTAGGGGCTACCTCGCAAAAATCAACCTCCGCTATCCCGTTCGTCTGCACTGCTTGCTCCAATAAGGTCCGCCCATTATTCACAACCACCAGCCAATACCACTTTTCCGCCGCCTGGATATGTTTCCGGACATCATCTTCCGCTGGATTCTGCATATACGAAAGAATCCCCCATTTCACCCCAGCCTCAAACCCTGCCTTGAATTCTTCTGTCACCTTCCTCTGTTTCGGAGCCGTCTTAAACGTTAGATTCATCCTGGCTCTATACCCCGCAGTCAACAACAAAGCTCCGCCCTGCAGAACCGCCGCGCATAAAACCAATCCAAAACATCCCCGCCAGACACCAGCCTTCTTCTTCATATCCGCTCCTTTTAAGCAATCAAATCCGCCACAAGCTTCCCTATCCCCGTTTTCCCTTTCGGTCGACACTTTGCCCCGACAATCCTGAACCTACTCCATCGCCCCTCTTCACCCTCTACCTGCCTTGGCCTCATAGAATCCTCAATCGTCAACCGGAGAACGCGCTCCATCCTCCTGGCATCACATTCTCCAGCAACCCTTCTATTAGCCCGCGCCCGCCCTGAAGCCAGCCCCATTTTCCGCGCCCTCTCCCGTTTCCTTTCCGCCTGTCTCCGTAAATACCATCCACTAACCACCTTACACCCCCTAAGTTCAACCCCTTACCACACCAATATTCATAATTACTTGTTGGCTGTACGTTGAACGTCGCTCAGGTCGATTTTTACCATTCCCGCGTTAAAGCCTTTAGCGACCACCTCGGAGGGTAGTTTGATCTCGGCAAGGTTTGTGTCGAAATCCACAGAGGCAAGCGGGACAGCCAACAAAGAATTGGACTGTACTTCTGAAAGCCGCGCCTTCAGTGTTGAAACTTCTTTCATCAGTTCTGCGCATTGTTCGCAATACATCGTTATTCCTTTCTCTGGCTTTCAGAAGCCAGTCAATTCAAGCGTTGTGTGTATAACCCACAGGCTTCCCCGTGCGCTTGGCGTACTCAATCTC
>CAYTRK010000450.1:0-1861 GCA_964440205.1 uncultured Victivallaceae bacterium | reverse complement strand
CCGTCGCGTGAATTCAGGTACTCACGAATTCACACGACCTCTTCTCCGTGCCTCAGTGTCTCCGTGGTTAGTCCCCCTTTGCCATATGTGGGCTAGAAATGTTTAAACAACAAGCGCTGCCAATCGATTTCTTTGAAAGAGCATGATTTAGCCCGGTTCGGGTCTTGCTTGAAATGGCCAGCGCATCGCCTGTATCCTTTGCTGATGAACCAGCGGAAAAATAATGTGCGCAAGGCCCTGCATCTTACCGGTATAGTCCAGGGCGTAGGGTTCCGACCTGCGCTTGCAAGGCTCGCCGCCAATTACGGTATCGGCGGCTCCGCCCGCAACATGTCCGGAAAGGTCGAACTCATTGCCGAGGGAACGCAAGCCCAGGTCGAGAGCTTTCTGGCCGCCCTGCCCCGCTCCCTGCCGGCGAACGCCCGACTTGACTCGATGCAGACAACCGAAACGCTGAATTTGACAGAAAAACCTCGTAAGGAATTCAGAATTCTTCCCAGCCAAACCGATGGCGCTTTCAATGTGGTGATACCGGCAGACCTGGCAATGTGCTCCGATTGCAGACAGGAAATCCTTGACCCCGGCTCAAGACGATACGGCTACCCCTTCACAACGTGTACAGCATGCGGCCCAAGATACACAATCATTAACGACACCCCCTACGACCGGCAAAGAACAACTATGTCGCGCTTCCCAATGTGCGACAAATGTGCGGAGGAATACAACGATCCCTCCGACAGGCGTTATCATGCCGAAACACTGGCCTGCCCGCATTGCGGACCGACTCTCTCGTTTGAGTCTGCCCTCGGCAAAACTCTTAAGTCAAAGGACGCCCTGCTGGCGGCCAGGGCCGCACTCGCAAAAGGCGAGATAGTTGCCGTCAAGGGTATAGGCGGTTTCCTTCTGGCGGCCAACGCGCTGAACAGCCAGGCTGTTCACGAGTTGCGCAAGAGGAAAAACCGCCCGCATAAGCCATTAGCGGTTATGGCGCCTGATATTCAGACCGTCCGGAGTTTCTGTGTCGTGCCTCGCGCCGCTGAAGAGGCGCTTACCTCGCCTCGTGCGCCGATAGTGATCCTTGATATCAGGGAAAAGATTGCGGGCAACGACTTGTTACCCCGGCAGCTCATAACCCCCGACAGCCGGACAATAGGAATTATGCTTCCTACATCTCCCCTGCACCAGCTCCTGTTCACTCCTCTTCGGGAAGATAAAATTCCGCATTTCCGACTCCTTATTATGACAAGCGGCAACCGAAGCGGAGAACCGATATGCATCACAAACAGTGAAGCCAGAGACCGACTCTCCGGAATTGCGGATTCTTTCCTCATGCACGACCGCGAGATCAATCTACGGAACGACGATTCAATCGGCATTATCCAGAATGACCGTTTTCAACTCTGGCGCAGGGCAAGAGGCTACGCTCCGGACGCAGTGAACATTCCGCGGCCGATTCAGAGAACGGCACTTGGAATGGGCGGAGAGATGAAAAACACCATTTCCCTGGCCGAAGACAGCAGGGTTTTCATGTCCCCCCACGTCGGCGACCTTGACAAGCCAGAAGCTGTCGACGGCTTGAAGCAGGTTGCTGAGCATCTTCCTGCCTTTCTCAATACCACGCCTGAAGTGATTGCAACGGACCTTCATCCCGACATGCAGTCTTCAATTTTAGGCTCCAGAATGTCCGCGGAAAGGCACATTCCTCTCGTAAAGATCCAGCATCATTACGCGCATGCCGTGGCCGGCCTCGCCGAACACGGACTTACGGAGGGCCTGGCGCTAGCATTTGACGGCACGGGACTGGGCAGCGACGGGACGATCTGGGGAGCTGAGCTTCTGAGTATCGAACTGAACGGTTTCA
>CAYTRK010000449.1:0-1863 GCA_964440205.1 uncultured Victivallaceae bacterium | reverse complement strand
GCCTGGTGGCTCCACTTGTCCTGAGATTGCGGGTATCGGGGCGGATTGATTGATCAAGGAGTAAGTCTATGAATATTTCGCAGGACATAACCTCGGCTCCTGCCGCTTTTACGGCTTGCTGCTCGAGGCGGTCTGATGTGACTACCAGTATCTTTTCCGGTGTTGCCGCTTCCAGAACCCTGCGTTCGATCAGGGCATCCGCGCTTGTTGCTATATCGGAGAATATAACCTCGAATGCACCCTCCGGAATGTTTTCAGCTCTGCCGCCCCGGGTGCCGTCGAAAACGATGGTTATTCTTTCGGCAAAATCTCCCAGCATACGTTCTGCTTCGCGGGCGAGTTTCCAGCGGGCGGAGTCGAAATCCATTTTTGCCCAGAGAGAACACGGTTTGTGTAGAACGTTGTTGCCGTCGATTATTGTCTCGCTGTATCGGCTCATATTGGGATTCCTGAAGATTCGGGGCGGAGGGATGGTTATTTGTCTGAGCGGATTTTTTTCAGATAATGGCTTTCTTTGCTTTTGAGGAATTTTTTCAAGGCCTTTCCCCGAGCGGATTCAAGTTCCTGGAGGTCAGAGACTACATCTTTGAGAATTGGCGTATTGGCTATTCTGTCCGGCAAGTCTTCCTTTTTAATCAGATTGTTTTCCGATTTTCTGGCTGCTTCGGCCATGGCGTTCTGGAGTTCTTTGACATTACCGGGCCATGTGTAAGATTGCAGGACAGGTACGACGTTCGGATCTATGCTGAACTGGGTGGAATCATCCTGGACGAGATTCTGGAGCAAATACTTGGCAATAGGAATGACGTCTTCGCGTCTTTCTCTCAGTGGCTTAATTTCCAGCGGCATGACGGCCAGTCTCGAGTGTAGCTCCTGGTCGAGTTTTTCTTTCTGGAGCAGTTCATTCGGGTTTGAATTTGCCGCTGCGAGAAACCGGACATCGGGAGCGGTTTGCTCCTTATTGCCCCCTACACGCGTTTTCTTTCTGGTGGAGAGGATATTGACAATTTCTTTTTGCAGGGATATGGGCATCAGGTTGATTTCTTCCAGGAAAACGGCGCCATCCTTTGCTTCTTCCAATGCGCCGGGCGACTCCTGCGAAGAGTTCTCTGCTTTGCCCTTTGCATGTCCGAGCAGTTCGGCCTTGAGCAGTGGCTCGGGCATTTCCGCGCAATTCAAGGTGACAAGTTTCTTTTCTTTGCGTCTGCTGTGATTGTGGATAGCCCTTGCTATGAGGGCTTTTCCTACGCCGCTTTCTCCGTAGATGAACACCGGGCTGTTTGTGGGGCCGATGCGCTTTACAATCTCGCACACCGCCTGCATTGCCGCGCTTTCTGCTATTACATTTTCAATGTGGAAACGCGGCGGCTGATTGTCGGCGACCTTTCTTTTCTTTTTTAAGGCGTCTCCGTAATCAATGGCCCTCTTTATCGTGTCTATCAGCTCATTGATTTTGAAAGGTTTCGGAAGGTAGTCGAATGCGCCGAGTTTAAGGGACGAGGCGGCGGTTTCCAGGGAGCTGTATGCGGTCAGCATGACCACAGGAATTAAAGGTTTCTCTTTTCTGGTGTGTTCAAGGATCTGCATTCCATTAACCGGGTGCATGCGGATGTCCGACAGCAGGAGGTCGAAGTCTTCGGCGCTGATCCTTTTCATCGCCTCCTCGCCGTTCTGAAAAGCGACTACTTCATGCCCCTGGCTTTTGAGCAGGGTGCTCAACACCTGACAGATGTTTGGTTCGTCGTCAACAATCAGAATTTTCGCCATTTATACTGTCCCCGAATTTCTGGTTTATTGTAGAAAAGCGGCAAAGTCAAGAGACAATAACCCAAAAAAGAGTCTACTTGTTTTTTCTATAGCAGA
>CAYTRK010000448.1:0-1870 GCA_964440205.1 uncultured Victivallaceae bacterium | reverse complement strand
GATTATTTCTCACCCGCTCGTGTACTCGCTCAAGGCACGGAGTGCACGGAGGAGAATGTGGGCGGTGAGCTGTAGCCTGTGGACTGAGGACTGTAGACTGAGGACTGTGGCTCTGTGAGAGAGTAAGAAGTTGTCTCACCCGCTCGTGTACTCGCTCAAGGCACGAAGTGCACAAAGAAAGAATAACTTAGTGATCTTTGTGACTCTGTGAGAGATTATTTCTCACTCGCTTCGCTTAAGGCACGAAGTGCACGGAGGGCGGTCTGGAAGGAGATATTGTCAAATGTTGTGGATGGAGATTTGAGAAGCGTATCCATCTGAACCTTTCTTAAGCGGCTAAATCTATAATCCCGTCCTTGAACTTGACCCCTTCGATGAGTTTCAAAATCAACGCATGGCCGTTCATTCTACGCCAGTGCTTTTCGGCCTGCTCGACCAGTTTAAAAACCATCGTCAGCGTCGCGATCCTTGATCCGCACCCCTTTGTTCGTTTAGTTCGCAATCGAACCGTGGCAAAGGTCGACTCGATCGGGTTGGTCGTCCGGATGTGAATCCAGTGTTCTGCTGGAAAGTCATAAAACGTGAAGAGGTCTTCCTTATCTTTCGAGAGGCACTCACAAGCCTTCGGATATTTGGCTCGGTACAAAACCAGAAATTCGTTATACGCCTTCAATGCGTTTACTTTGGTGTCCGCCATGTACATGTCATGGATTCGCGTCTTGGCATGGGGCTGAACGCAGCGGGGCATTTTATTAAGAATGTTGGCCGTCTTATGAACCCAGCAACGCTGCCGTCGGGTTGTCGGAAACTCTTCCTCGGCTGCAGCCCAGAATCCCAGTGCACCGTCGCCGACAGCCAGTGCTGGCAATTTATCCAGTCCTTGCGCCTTCAGATCACACAAGATCTCCTGCCAGGCCAGCTTGCTCTCCCGATAGCCGTCCTGCACGGCCAGCAACTCCTTTGTGCCGTCTTTCGTTGCCCCGATGATTACCAGCACACAACTGCGTTCATCCTCCAGCCGGACGTTGAAGTGGATGCCATCCACCCAAATGTAGACATAATGCTTATCGCTCAAATCCCGTTTATTCCAAGCCTCGTAATCCTGCTTCCATCCTTCTTTAAGCCGGACAATATTGGTCGCCGAAAGCCCTGTCGCTTGCGGACCGAGGATCGCCTCAAGAGCTTCCGAGAAATCTCCGGTCGAAACGCCTTTCAAATACAGACAGGGAATCAATGCGTCGATACTGGGAACCCGGCGCATAAAGGGCGGTAGAATGTTGCTGGTAAACTTCTGTCCCGGACGTTTGTCGTTGACGCGCGGCTGCCGGACCGAAACCGGCCCGATCCCTGTGAGAATCTCCCGTTCAGGCAGATGCCCGTTGCGGACCACCAGCCGATGTCCGGCCTCATCGCACAAGTGCGAGTGCTGATCAATATACCCGGCGACCTCGGTTTCAATGGCCCTTAAAAGCATCTGCCGGGCCCCCTGACGCAACACCTCTTCAAGCACTGACTTTGTTTCGCTGACCGATTGCTCTGCATCTGTTTTCCGTGTATCCCTATTCATGGAACGTATCCTTTCTCCGGCACCCGCCGGGTTTCTGATGTTTGATTTTCAGAAGGATACGTTCTTTTTCTTCATCCACAACTTCCGGTTATATCTCCTCTGCCGCCGCATCACCCTGCTCTGCGGCTCGCTCCATCCATTCGACCGTCTTAATCGGCGAGTATTCTGTGCCGAGTGCCTCGTAACAGCACAGACTGACTTCAAGCTGAGCGCCGACATCCCCCTGCTCTGCGACCTTTAAAAACTCCGCAAAGGCCATTTTATACCTCCTGCGGGACTGTAGAACGCGTCCTCCGTTGAACC
>CAYTRK010000447.1:0-1872 GCA_964440205.1 uncultured Victivallaceae bacterium | reverse complement strand
CGCAGCAGCACTTTGCACGCTCTCACTACGAAATCCTGTGAGATATGCGGGTTAACATTGCTTACAATTTGACTTGCATGATGTTGTGCAATGGTGTCAAACTTATTTTGTTTAAAACAGAATATTTTGCGGATTTACCAAAAGATAGATAAGGAAAGAATTATGATGGGGAGCAGAATGCGAAGCAGGAAATCACAAATGGCTTTTTGTTCGATTATTTCAGTGGGAGTGCTGTGCGCGAGTTTGAGCGAAGCTACCGGAGAACGGGAATCCGGCGAAGAATTGGGCAGGAAGGTGACAGTTGTCAAGCGAGACATAGAGACCATTGTACGCAGTCCGATAGATTTTGTTTACGAGCGACCGGATCAGAAGGATCTTGTTGAATTTAAAAATAAGGCGAAGCTTGACGAGGTGATAGGGGAGGGCAGCGATTTTGAAAAGCTCGTAAGACTGATGGATTGGGTCGGAAGCTTGCATAATGATCGCAAGACAAAGGCGCAGCGAGCTAAAGACGGCCATTATCTCTGGGGCGTTGATTCTCTTGTGAGCTGGGATGATTCGGGCAATGCCAGTGTGAGCGGGCATTGTATGAGCTATGCGGCTGTCATGATTGACGCATGCACCGCGCTTGGTTTTAAAGCCCGGCATTTTGCCGTGGAGGGTTTCAGAGACATGTGCCATGAAGTTGTGGAAGTATGGGTTCCGTCCATGGGCAAGTGGGTTTATTTTGACCCATCGCTCACGCAGTACTATAAAGATCTTGAAACAGGAGAGCCGCTGAATATGCTGGAAATGCATCGCATTGTAGTTAAGCATTTTCTGCCTGAAGGGAAAAATATGTCCTGGTTCAGCAAGCGCAAGAACCCTGCTACGCGAGAGGTTGTACGCAGAGTTGGCGGACAGAAGCCGGTTGCCGTCAGGCAGGGCAGATGGCATTACGGGAAACCTGTAGAGGAGGATTACGAATGGGGCTGGCGCCATGGTTATCTGGCGGCAGGTTTCCTCCAAATGACTCCAAGAAACGATTTCAACTCGAATCCGGATGCGAACCCTGGTAACTTCGGGCACAGACCCGGATATGCGGACTATCCCTTCTGGGTTGATGAAAAAACGCCTGCACGCAAAGGTTCAAGCAATACAATTAGCAAAGAAAGCGACTTCTACTGGACATTGGATCAGGCCGCTTTTGAAATTGAGGCGGTGGAAGAAAAGACCGGGGCAGTGAATTTAAAACTTGAGAACAGCATGCCCTTTTTCAGCCATTATGAAGTTATAGTTGATGGAAAGACTATAAAGGTTGAAGACAGCAGTTTTGAATGGAAGCTTGGCCCTGAAGAAAACGCCATAAACGTGTTTCCGGTGGACATTTTCGGACAGCGAGGTGCTGGCAGCTCGGCAGTAGTCTACAACGACTCCATTGAATAAGTCGCGCCTCGTCGGCCTGTGACGCTAACCGCACGAGCCTCGAACCGGCACGTGCCGGGATGCAGCCGCCAGGGATATTCAATGCCTTCAACTTTTTCGCGTTCGCCGTTGTCAACTCTGATCGCATAATGACTTAGGAACGGGGCCAGTGGCGTGTTCAGGGTCCAGACAAACCCAGCAATAATAGGGTATTTTGTGCGGACGATTAATGTAGAAATATGCTGAGTTCATGTTGGGAAAGCGTCGGCGTAATCTTCCGCATCGTTGCCCGTAATGGTCAACCGAAATAGGTAGATGATAGCGAGGAAAACGGGGGAGAAAACCTTGGACGGATTTATCCAATTGATAAATAAATGTCACTAGCGTCCCATATGGCAAAGGGGGACTAACCCGAATGGCGCTAACTTAAGGGCCTTCATCGGCCGATTTTGGATCCCAAAAAAGTGG
>CAYTRK010000446.1:1641-1883 GCA_964440205.1 uncultured Victivallaceae bacterium | reverse complement strand
CCCATACCGCTCCTCATTTTTCTCTCCCGGTTTTATGCGCGGTAGTTTGACCCATTCTTGCTCGACCAGTGCGCGGTATTTTGCTTTACCTGGCTTACCGAGGATTTGCCCGTATGTTTCGTATGCGCTGCTGAACATGTTCCAGCCCGAGTTGATATACTTGTTAACCAAGCGAATGGCCAGTTCCTCGGCATCCGGCTTGGCGCATTGGCAGGCGGCAAGATGCAATTCAAGCAGGTCGT
>CAYTRK010000446.1:0-1631 GCA_964440205.1 uncultured Victivallaceae bacterium | reverse complement strand
ATCGGAGTCGATACGCTCAATTGCTTCTTCCCACAGTTCCAGGGCGTATTCGGTCAGATCCACAACTTCAGACGGGTGCGTGTTGACCATCGCCTTGATGCGGTCTATAATCTGATCAACGCCTCGAGCGTAATCCGATGCCTCGCGCCACGATACAAAGTCGTCGATCTCCATTATTTGCCGCAGAATGGCCCGCATTTCGGTTATATTTGCCGCCGACTGTTCCGCCGCGGCGCTGAACTTGAGCATGTTATAGAACGCATCATCACTTAGAGCCTGCGCCATGATTGTTTCAACCAGTTTTTCCGGCGACTGCTTCTGAAGCCAGGTTTCGATATCGTCAGCGGTAATCCGTTTTGGCGGATGTCCACTTTTGTCACTGGTTGTTTGAGATTCGATCCACGACAGACCGGTGGCCTGCCGCAACATGGCCGGGGTGATGGTGGGACGACACTTATGGGACAAAGGGTACAGATGATTTGCTTTTTGGGTACTCTTTCTTGATGGACGTTTTTTTCGGGAAGTCATGAAACGACTCTCCTCTGTTGGTCGCGGCGGTTGAGCCGCGCATTGGCGAGTTTGCGCACATAAAGCGCTTCTTTGCTGTTCTTGTCCCAGAGTGGCACACCTTGGTTGCGCAGCCAGTCGCGGTAGTCTTCGAGTAACTCTTCCAGGCTGGCGCGGGCTACGTTTGTAAGCTTGATCTCCATTTCCTTGGAAGTGCCGAATGCCGGGCTGCCCTCGATGATGTTCTGCTTGCCTGACCGCGCGGCCTGCACCATCTGATCAACCGTGCGGTCGTACTTGTTGAGGAACCGCTCGCAAAACCGTACCGTACCGTCGTATACGATGACCGCCCGCTGGTAGGAGAGCAGGTCTTCGTAGCCGCCATGCGCTGGAATAAAACCTTCTGTCATGATTTAATCCCCTTCTGTAAGGCCTTCATTTGCTATTGCATCCTTTGTCCAGTTCTTTCGGATATCCCTCAGCCGCTGCTACATGGAACAGATGCTTTTCTGGTAACCTCGCAAAGGAGGTCAAGTTTGTTGCTGACCTCCGGATCAATCGCATCGACATTCATCAACCCCACCAGTTTGTGGAAGTCACGCTTTCGTTCGAGCAGAGAAACTCCAATTTTCTTGGAGAAGGCTCGAAATATGGGTTCTAATACTTCATCCGAAGCCTTGACGTCATCGGACCACGGTCCGGGTTTGTTGAAGGTACCCAAAGCCGTAGTCACCTCATTGATTGCATCCTGCATTGCTTGGATGCGCTTATCTCTTTCGGCAAGCGCAAAAAGATCATTGGGTTCAGTTGAATCCGCATATTTCAAGAGAATATCGTGGCAACAGAAGTAATTCTCTATCTCGCGTTTTTGCCACATCACTTCTCGCAACCCATTCGCGTTGCACAGTTCGGCATCGATGCGATCAAAAATCGCCAGCCCAACGAAATCCTGTTTCGCCTCTCGAATTCCATGGAAGTGATCGCGTACACGTGAGGGAAGGTTGGTTGCAACGTAGTGGACAAATGGTGCTTTGAGCACTTCCACAGCCGGGTGTTTCAGAAGTTTGGCGAACGCTTGTAGAATGGCAAGATCTGTTGCATCTTCAACATACAGTACCCAGCCC
>CAYTRK010000445.1:0-1895 GCA_964440205.1 uncultured Victivallaceae bacterium | reverse complement strand
TGCGGACATCCGGAGAAAAGCATGACCGCAACAAGGCGGCAAGACATCGGGTAGGAACTGCAGTGAAGAAGTTTGATGAGGCGGTCGAAAGCGGTTCTGCGGAAGAGCGTAGCAGCGCTTACAGCCAGTTGTGTTCCATTGTGGACAAGGCGGTCAAGAAAGGCGCTGTCAAGGCTAATGCGGCAGCAAGGCGCAAGTCGCGAGCGGCAAAAAAACTCAGCAGCGCGGCCTGAAGCCGTTACCAGTATTCTACTACAGCGTCGACAATGTCATGGGCGAGGTCCTCGGCAGCCTCCGGCAATGCTGTTCGTTTTGCCGAGGTAAGATCTCCCTCGATAAAGAAGTCAGAATCGCCTTGTCTAGTCATATCAAGCATTACCTCATCGGTTAACCTGTGCACCAGCTTGATGTGCGCAGTCAGAACCAGTCGGTATTCTTCGGGAGTTGAGGAGGTATCCTGATCATAGTCAAGGGCGATCAGGTTGTGTTTGGTGATGACGCCTTGAAGAACAATATCGGCCTTTGAGGCATCAACAACGTCCAGTGTGCCGTCGCGGATGAATTCGCTTATTATCGCCCTGGTCGCGGCATTTTCCGTGTCTGGTTCTTCGCTCTGGTTTGCAAACGGCTTTATGTGCACGGAGCGGATCCCGGGCGGGAGCGATGTGCCAAGTCTGTATCCGCAACTGGAAAGAAAAGCTGCAGAGGCAACACAAACGGTCAGCAGAAGAACCCGGAGGGTGTTTATCACGCCTTTTTTTTGATTTGTGGTATATCTGTTCATGACCATATTTGCCCGGCTGTTTATTCGGATTGCGCAATGGCGGAAAGTTCTTCTATGCGGGCCTTAACTTTCTGCGCTCTTTTCGATAAAGGGAAGTTCTTCAGAAACTCCCGGTAAGAGATCAGCGCGGCTTTGACCTTTTCTGTATTGCGGTCATAAAACACAGCCCGCCGATAATGTATATTTTCAAGATCCTGTTTCAGGTCTGCCAGCATTTTCCGGGCATGGTCTGAGCGCTCGTGATCCGGATATTTCTTCAGAAACCGGAAAAGAGAAGATATTGCCCGTTGGTAGACCTTCTCGTCGCGGGGGTGGCGTTTAACCATGGCGTAGAAGCATTCAAGGCGTCTGTAGGCTGCGCGTTGTGTAATATCGGAGTTCCTGTTTTTGTATATGATCCTTTCGTATGCGTCCACTGCGAGGGCGTACTTATGAGTGTGTTCGTATACATGGCCGATATAGAACCAGACTTCCGGGGTTCTTTTCCAGTTTGGGCCGTTTTCAACTATCTGCTTGTACAACGGCAGCGACTGTTCTGCAGTTGAAAAGCCCGGCAGGAACAGTATTTCGCCCCACTTCTCGGTTCTGATCTCATTGGCAATTTTGAACTGGTAGTCCAGAGTTTCTTCATATGGAAATTCGCCGGGGTAATACTTGATAAGGTATTGGAACTCCTTAAAAGCTTTCATATAAGCCTGGCTCCGCACCAGGAGTTTTGCGTATTCATACTGTGCGTCAGGAGCATGGGCAGAATCGGGCCATTCGTAAGTGAGGGTAAGGAATGCTCTTCTGGCTTTCCGTATCTTGCCGTTTTCAAGCAACTTTTTTGCGTAATCAAGCTGGTCCGACGGTTCTTCTTTGGTCGGGCGCTTGAAGAAACCGGGTTCCCTCTTTTCGGGCGCTTCAATCTTATCTTCCTCCCAGAGAACGTCTTCCTGCTCGTCAATCTGCGCGGAAGCCGGCGCAAGTAAAAGAAGGCATAAAAGTGATAATAACCATCGCATGAGGAGAACTTTACCTCATGGCCGTGCGGTTGTACAAGAATAACCCGCGGCGGGCAGCGGGGATTCTTAATACTGCAATCTGGCGGTTTGTCAATTCGTGCCGTCGC
>CAYTRK010000444.1:0-1899 GCA_964440205.1 uncultured Victivallaceae bacterium | reverse complement strand
ACTCGCTGGTTACAAAAGCCTCGGCATCGGTATTTCGAACACTTTCGGAGTGAAAACCCACCGATGAAAATCCTCGATGCACACGCTTAAGTTAGCGCCATTCGGACTAACCCGCATATCTCACAAAATTCCTGCTGCGAGCGCGGAAAGCGCCACTGCGAAATCCTGTGAGATATGCGGGTTAAAGATGCCCAAACGCTTCGCAAGCTACTGATTAAATAGACTGTTTCGACGCTTTATACGGGAAGGGGCGGCAGACATCTTGCCGCCTCGATCTCGCCGGATAATGTAACATCATTGCAGTTTGCAGGCAGAAGGATCTTGTCCCATAGCTCAAGCGATAGTTCCGAGTTCCCGGCTCTCAAATGCCCGCTCCCCTCTACTATAAGAAGAATGGAAAAGCGGTCAGTGTTTTCAAGAGAGAAGGAGCCGTTTGCCCGAATTCTTCTTATTTCAAGCCGGTTGGTTTCGGGCCTTCCAAGCAGTCGAACCTCCCAACCCTGCTCATTCTTTGCTACAGGGACAGATCTGGGCCCAAAGCGCCGGGGAACCTCTTTTGTTGAAACTGGAGTATAATCAAACATGTCCAGTATTTCTTCTATTTCCAGTCCCATGCATTGCGATTTAGGATCGCTTACAAGATCGCCATGGCTGAACTCGCAGCGAACTACCCAGTCAGTGGGTTCCATTACCTCGATCATAAACAAACCCGGGCCAATAGCATGTGGCACACCTCCTTCAACTAGAAGAACATCACCTTTCTTAACCGGAACTTTTCTAAAACAAGACATCATAGCCTCCTTGTCCTGCTCTCGCAATATTCTGTCCCATTCCTTCGGTGAAGGCGGGTTCTGAAATCCGAACAGAACCCATGAATCCTCTTTGTTTCTTGAGTTTAAAAACCACCACGCTTCAGTTTTTCCGTTTGGCGAGTCGAGATGTTTTTTTGCCCATGCCACAGACGGATGGGCCTGAATCTGGAGTCTTGCGGTTGAGTCGAGATACTTGACAAGAAGCTGGGGTTGTTCGCCATAAGCTTTTATATGCGCTTCCCCGAGCATTGCTACGGGATCATTATTGATCATCCGGTCCATTGGTATTAGCGTGCCATCAGGCGCCTGTGCGGCTCCGATTCCTTCAACGATATTTTCCCGTCCGGCATTTATTGCCCGCGTAGCCGAAGCGATCCAATCCTCGGGGAAATAGTCGTCCTCCGGGTTCTCCCTACCTTCAATGGAATCAAGGACTTTTCCGCCCTTGTAAGTTCGCCAGACCCGGTTAGGCGGCAGTCTATAAGGTTGTGTGTAATCGATCAATGACATTAAATGTGATGCCTTTTTTGCGTTTATTCAGATTTTGCTTTCCAGTTCAAAACTGGCGTCTGTTCTTTGCGCGGCAGGGATTTGGTGAGATACCAGAAGCCAGAACCTCTCGAAAAGACTCTGGTTCTTGTAGTGGTTGTAGGTAGGGGAGGGAAAACAGGATCATTTGCCGCCATGTAACGGCGGTAATCGGGATCATCCATTGCGCCCTATGGGCCTTGTCTATTGTCTTGTGCATATCCATGCTCCTTCCAAACTCGTGATATTACTCGTTACTTATGGCATACGGATTTGAAATCTTCAACTTAAATACTTCAACCTTTGTTGTTCCCACCAATTGATCGCGTCAATGCCCGGCGCAATCTGTGTAATCTGTTGTTGTATTCATTCGCGATGAAAGCTAATCTAACCTGATTTATTCATGAGAAACGCCAAGCAAGTTGTAAGCTGCTCGGAAGTGAGGCGTTATGCGCTTGCAATATTTCTGAAAGTTTTTAATGCATGTTGCATGATCCAAACGGAATGGGGAGCGCTTGTTTTTTTTCACCAGAGGCGCGTGAATAGATCAGGCTAACGT
>CAYTRK010000443.1:0-1899 GCA_964440205.1 uncultured Victivallaceae bacterium | reverse complement strand
GGGGAGCGCAGACCGGTTAAGCAGGTCGGGTAAGTGTATCCGAGTAAGAGGAGCGTTTAGGTGTACGGATTCAGACACTTAATCGCAATTCTTAGCCGCCACCCTTATAAGAAAGGCTTTTCTCTTTTGTGCCTGTTCCTTGTGCTTTACTCCTGATCATGGAAATGATAAAAGTACGCGCATTTTTCCAGACAAATAGCCAATATTCGGGTGGGAACAATTATGAAACTATCGCAATTCGGTAAACGGTTTACGGCCAAAACCGGGATCATGGAACTCATGGAGGATCTTGGCCGCGCAATGAACGGCAGCGGAGACATCTGCATGCTTGGCGGAGGGAACCCCGCCCATATCCCGGAAATGAACGCTATCTGGCGCAAACGCATGGAAGAGATACTGAGCAAGGAAACAGAATTCGAAAAAATGGTCGCGAATTACGATACGCCCCAGGGTAAATGGAGTTTCCTGGAGGCTCTTGCCAGCCTGTTGAACCGCGAATTCGGATGGCGCGTGGGACCTGAAAACATTGCCATAACAAACAGCAGTCAGAGCGCCTTCTTTTACCTGTTCAATCTTTTTTCGGGAGAAACCGCCGACGCAGAGAAGAGCAGGATTCTCTTTCCGCAAAGTCCTGAATATATCGGCTATGCTGACCAGGCCATAGATCCCGAAGCCTTCGTTTCTTGCAGATCCTCCATCGAAATGATTGACAGGCACACTTTCAAGTACCATGTCGATTTCGAGAACCTGCGCATAGAACCGGACACAGCAGCGATGTGTGTCTCCCGCCCCACAAATCCAACGGGAAATGTGCTCACTGACAAGGAGATCACGGGCTTGTCCGATCTCGCCACAAAGCACGACATCCCGCTGCTTATAGACAATGCCTACGGAACGCCGTTTCCGGAAATCATCTTTCGCGAAGTCACGCCGATCTGGAACGAAAACATCATAATGGGAATGAGCCTCTCAAAACTCGGACTCCCATCGGTGCGAACCGGCATCATAGTTGCAAAGAAGGAAGTGATTAACGCGCTTGCCGCGATCAACGCCATAGTCAGTCTTGCCAGCGGCAGCATAGGGCAGGTAATTACACAGCCCCTGATCCAAAACGGCGAAATACTCAGAATCAGCAGGGATATCATAAAGCCATTCTACCGCAAGAAGTCGCAACAGGCAGTCGCGTGGATCCATGAAGCATTTGACGACGACTGGCCGTACGCAGTCCATCGCAGCGAGGGGGCATTGTTTCTATGGATCATGATGAAGGACCTGCCGGTAACCGCCCGCGAATTGTATGAGAATCTAAAAAAGAAAAACGTGCTGGTCATACCGGGCAATTTCTTCTTTTTCGGCCTGGATAACCACGAAAGACATCAGGACGAATGCATACGCCTGACCTATTCGCAGGCGTCAGAGGACGTAAAGAAGGGTATCGGCATAGTTGCCGAAACGCTCCGGGAACTTTACGGATAAAAGGCAGGTTTAAAATTACTGCGATTGCATTATTAACCGACGGCCTGTAGACTTTGCGCAGATTGGATGTAAGATCATGAAAACTTTTGACACATACATGGAGAATAAGAAGAAGCTGCTTGAATCCAGACTTGATGAGCTGCTACCAAAAGTTTCCGCCCGCCCGCCGGTTCTGCACGAAGCAATGCGTTATTGCATTTTTTCAGGCGGAAAACGATTGCGTCCGATACTGTGTATCGCCTCTTGCGAAGCGGTTGGCGGCGATGCCGAACTGGCCATGACCCCCGCGGTCGCGTTGGAGATTCTCCATACTTACACATTGATTCATGACGATCTTCCCTGCATGGACAACGATGACATGCGTCGCGGCCAGCCTTCATGCCACATGAAGTACGATGAGACCACGGCCGTTCTTGCGGGCGA
>CAYTRK010000442.1:0-1904 GCA_964440205.1 uncultured Victivallaceae bacterium | reverse complement strand
AACATGCGGCATTGCAACGGTCTGTTTGAAAATACCTTTTCGGACAGGCTCTAGCCCGCATATCTCACAGAATTCCTACTGCGAGCGCGGATAGCACCACTGCGAGGGCACGAATTGGCAAAACACCAGATTGCAGTATGCCTATACGGCTGCTCCGGCGTTTTGCCAATTCGCACCCCCGCAGCAGCACTCTCCACGCTCTCGCTACGAAATTCTGTGAGATATGTGGGCTAGCTACATGCTTTCAGTACCCACAGATTCTGCGGAAGAGCCTATTTTTTTTTGTTGAGGAGTCTTTTGTTCAGGGCCTGACGGGTCATGCCAAGCATTTCTGCTGCCGCCGACTGATTTCCATCTGCGCGTTTCAGGGCTTCTTCAATCATGATTTCCTGTAGTTGGTTCAACGTCGGGAGCGGTCCTTTGAACGCGATGTTTCTGTCCATGCTGTGGGAGACAGTTAAGTGTGGCGCGATTTTCTGTTTGGAAGAACTCATGTTTTTAATTCTGTTTCTGAAGCATCTCAGTGAAAGAACTCCGTGTCTATGCTCATGAATGGCGTCTGTAACCATGGCCTTTAATTCGCGCACATTGCCGGGAAAAGTGTATGTTGAGAGCAGTTCGGGCAGTTCAGGCGGTATGGATGGAATTTTCTTTTCTGCTTCTCTGGCAGCGGACGAGATCAGCGCCTCAAGCAACGCGGGGAGGTCGGCAAGGCGTTCGCGCAGCGGCGGTATATGAACATGGTGGTGGCATAACCGGTAGAAGAGGTCATTTCTGAAATTTTCTGATTCGCGAAGACAATCCACTGGTTTGTTGGTTGCGACAACAATGCGCGCATTTGTTTTTTTAAGGACATCTGATCCCAGGGAAGAATATTCGCCTTCTTGAAGAAGGCGAAGCAGCTTAACCTGGAGCGGGAGGCTGAGGTCGCCGATTTCATCAAGGAACAGTGTGCCGCCGCGCGCTTTTCCCAGCGCACCTTTGCGTTCATTAATTGCTCCTGTATATGCGCCTTTAACGTGGCCGAAGAGCGTATCGGAGAAAGTATCGTCATCCAGACCTGCTACATTTACAGGCACGAACCGGCCTTGCCGGCCACTGATCTTGTGGATAGCGTTTGCCATGATTTCCTTGCCGACTCCGGTCTCGCCGGTTATGAGGACAGGGTTGGAGCTTGGTGCGATTGATTCGGCGTATTTAAAGAGCGCGGTCATTTTTTCGCTTGTGGCGGTGAAGCCGGAAAATGCTTCCGCATGTTCTATGCGGACGGACAGAACTCCTTTGCGCAACCTTGCATTTTCATTTTGCAATTGCTTTACACGTATTGCGTGTTTGGCAGCAGCCAACAGGCGTTCTTTGCTGACGGGTTTGACGAGGTAATCATAGGCGCCTGCCTTCATGCATCTAAGTGCGGTTGCAAGATCTGATGTGCCTGTTGCAACGATAATCGGGGTAGTCGGCGCAGTTTGCATAAGAACCGGCAGAAGCTCTTCGCCATTTATATGCGGCATTTCGAGATCCAGGAGCACAAGCAAAGGTTTGGCGCTAGCTGCTAAGTCTGCAGCTTTTCTGCTGTCCTGGCACAGTAGTACGTTAGTAATCCCTCTTGTTTTCAACGTTATGTTGAAAGTCGTAAGGTCTTGATTGTTATCATCGATAACCAGCACAGGGTTTTCAGGGAAGATACTATTCATAATACAAGTTCCGCCGTGAAGGAAACGAGCGGGCGGCGCTTACGTTCAACTGCCGGCGCACCTTGTGCTCATATCGAAAACGGCAAGTTGTCCCTTTCCATGCGAATTTCGTTACATACTAGAATCTGCGGGGGAACAGCGCAAATATATATTGAGCCTAACCCGCATATCTAGACGGCATCCGAAAAGGTGTTTTCAAACAGACCGTTG
>CAYTRK010000441.1:0-1910 GCA_964440205.1 uncultured Victivallaceae bacterium | reverse complement strand
GCTTAAGCGAAATCTTTGCAAAAACGCTTGAAATTCCGGATATTCGCTTTGAGGCAACGACTGTGTAAGGTATCTCTGAAAATACTGATCCCTGGGAATTCGACCTTGGCTTAACAAAGCCATATCAAGCCTGCCAGGCGTTGATTCCTGCAGAACCTCGAACCCCGTTCTTTCCAGAAGCCCCACAATCCCCGATGGAGATGGCAGGCATATGTGATCAAAAGGGAAAATACTGTCAGAATGCTCCCTTAGAGACAGTATGTCGAAACCGGACCCGCTCCTACAGGCAATAAAGAGCAAACCTGAATCACGCAAACATGAGGCAGCGGAAACCAGAAGTTTTTCAGGATTTGCCTCTCGCTGAAAGGCATCATTCATAAATACAGCGTCATACGGCAAATTTCCTTTTAAAGGTTGTGCCGGGGGCAAAGGATCTACAATCCCAAGGCTTTCAAGGGCAGGAGAACTCCTCACAAATTCGATCCAACCTGAAAACTTCGTGCCCCAGTCAGCCGCATTAATCGAACCGCTGCCCAAATAACGGTAAATTGCGGCTTCATGCCATTCTTTCTGCTCCCGCCATAATTCAACACGTAAACGCCCGGCAATCCGTTGATACTCCTCAGATGCCCTGTATTTAGCCAGATCAGAGGTGTTGAAATATTCTTCAAGAACATCATCTCCTGGGATTTCCCCAAGGCTTAATGTCCATGTCTCTGGACAGATGGAGTATTGCTGCCCCCATTTTGAAAAAAGAACTTCGTTCCTTGGATTTCCGGATACGGGACACGGATCTATGCGTCCACTGGAAGGATGTTCTGTAACAAATTCTTTGGCAAGTCGACGTTCTTCATTAAATATTTCCTGGGGATGCAATTCATCTGGCTGCATTATCGCTTCTGTTGAGGAATACCTGAGCATCGTCAATGCCTCCTTGTACCTTCTAACGCCTTCAACTCATCATATTGATCCACCATGCGCGCAGAGCCCAGTCCGTCAATAGCCGCTCGGCCCATTGCCAGAACTGCCTCCTCGGCGCTACCACCGATGTGTGGAGTCACCAGCGCCCTGGGATGCCGCGCCAAATTTGAAGCGCCAGCAGATTCGTCTCTGACCACATCAAAAGCTGCTCCACACAGTCTGTTCTGGTTAAGAGATTTCAATACCGCTGCCTCATCAACCAGCCCACCTCGCGCATTATTTATAAGCAGCGATCCATCCTTCATCATCTCCAGCCGTTTCACGTTCATAATATCGACTGTTGAATCATCCAGGGGGACATGAAGCGTCACTACGTCGGATTCTCGCAAAAGAAGTTCTAGACTTACCGGTTCAACATTCCATTCCTTGTAAAATGAAGGATAATCACGGATGTCATTCGCCAGGACTTTGCAGGCAAATGGCGCCAGCAACTTGACGACTTCCTTCCCTACATGTCCGCATCCTATTATTCCAACAGTTTTGCCGGTTAGTTGTCTCCCGCGCAACTGTCTAAATTCGCCTTGACTCACAAGAGCTGCTCCTTCCGGGACTCTATGTAAAAGAGCTAACATTGCCTGAAGCGTTAATTCTGCCACAGATAAAGCATTAACGCCCGGCTGCCAACCCAAACAGATTCCGCGCTCCCGCATTGATTGCAAGTCTATCATGTCCAGGCCGACTCCGTACTTGCTTATTACCTTGAGATCAGGAAGCCGTTCTAACAAATCAGCATCAATGCGTTCTAAAGCGACAATCGCCATATCAGCTCCTTCAAGAAACCGGAACAATTCCTCTCCAGTCAATGACACGCCCGCATCGTTAAACTTAACATTAGGGTAACTTCGCAACAGTTCATCCCGTAAAACCTGATGCCGGGAAAACGAACGCGAAGTAACAGCTACCTTTGCTTCTGCTTCCATTCTGTAATC
>CAYTRK010000440.1:0-1927 GCA_964440205.1 uncultured Victivallaceae bacterium | reverse complement strand
CTCAACAATCTGTTGAGCTAACTCTTTCTTTGAGGAAGCATTGATTTTGAGGTCGCGGTCTGTCAAGATACTTGTCGCAAAAACCGGTTTTACACGGCGACGTCAATTTGCTCTGTTTCATTAAAAAATAGCTCTGTTGACTTCATTAGATTTTTCTCTTTTATATCAGGATTAAGCTTAACTATTTCAATCCAATTCCAGTTCCGGGTTTTGCCGCTCCAACGGTCAGGTCGACGGCGACGGGCTTCTTCATATACCTTTTTCCGCTTGTTAAGAATTTTAACATCTTTGCCTTCGTGTCGCTGATGAGGCGCTACAAAACAGATGGAGCTGTGAAGATGTATCCTGTTATACCAATACACAAAAGCCGTCACCCAATCTCGGGCTTCTTCTATGTCCTTGAACGGGCGTTTCGGATACCATGGACGGTATTTCATGGTGCGAAAAAGGGATTCGGAATAGGAATTGTCGTTACTGACTCTCGGTCGGCTGAACGAAATCCTAACCTCCAGATTTTCGAGAAGCGCCATCATCGTCCCTTTCATCGGCCCTCCATTGTCGGAATGAACAGCTAAGTTTTTGGGATCGAATTTTTCTTCTTTGCAAATCTCCTTAAACAGTTCGGCGCTGATTTCAGAGTCTTCCCGTTCTGCAACCGTCCAACCTACTATTTTGCGGCTCCATACATCCAAGAAAAAGTATAGATAGAAAAACTCACCTCGAACGTTACTTCTGAGATAACTTATGTCCCAAGAATAAACCTGGTTTGGTCCCGTTGCCTTCAACTCCTCGGGTTTATGACGCTTACGAGGCTTACTCGGTCCTCTATGGTTGTTTTGGCCCTCTTCGGCAAGTACCCTGTAGAAACTTGATTCTGAAGCAATATAAACCCCCTTGTCGGCCAGATCCGGTACAATCTGTCCTGGGCTTAGATCCCGATATTCCGGACTGTTGGCTATATCCACGATTTGATCTCTTTCTTCCTTGCTAAACTTGTTACGTGGTTCTGTTAATGGTCCGTGTCTACGGTCTTCGCCCACATTTTGTTTGCGCCAACGTTGCAGTGTCCTTGCTGATATGTTTATGACCTCACAAGCCTTGCTCTGCCGGGCACCGGATTGTACGGCTTCTTCTACAAGTTCAAGAATCAACTGTCGTTCTTCCCTGCTATATCGTTGTCCTCGTCTCCCCAAATAGCTTGGACTTTTTTTTTAAGAACAAGCAAGGCTGCAGCTTCCGCCAGGGCCTTTTCTTTTCGCCTGAGTTCTTTTTCAATTTTGTGCAGGTCTTTTTTGTGCTTTTTTTCTTTTCGTCCAAATTCCTTCACCTCGGACAATGCGATTTGAACGTCTTCTTGAAACTGAGCCAAATCACTTTCATGTAGTCCATGTGTGCGAAGAAACGCTCCCAACTCTTTGGAATCAAGTCGTCCTGCTTCCAGCACAATTTGATGCTTATCTTCCAAAGAAAGGCTATGCTTCTTGTTTCCTCCCGAAGATAGTTTCTTCACAGGATCATTTTGATGGTTGTTTTTTCCCTTAGTTTTGTTTTTGTTTCTTGTTTTCATAGATAAGAGACTATCGGATTTTGTGTCTCGAAGCCACTTACTAAGGGTAGATTGTGCAATACCTGTTCTCTTTGCCAGATAGCTTGCCGATTGTGCATTCGGCGGCAGCATTTTCTCGACCATTTCCAGCTTGAATCTCTGAGGATACGCAATTGTCATTTTCTAAATGCCTCTTTCTGCGCCCCGGAAAATAGGTAATCAAATGTACGACATCCCGCCCTCCTAGGAGGGCGCCTTCCTGCGGTCTTCCAGACCTTCGGAGAGGTGTAAGGATCCCCGTCAGCTCTTAGCGCTGCCGGGGGACGTCCGGGAGACTTCGTCTCCCTCATTTTGAGGCGACAACTACCCTGACACAGGGGG
>CAYTRK010000439.1:0-1932 GCA_964440205.1 uncultured Victivallaceae bacterium | reverse complement strand
CAGTATTGGGCTGCGGGTTGATGTGGGTTGTGCTTAGCGCTTACGGTGCGACCAGGGGCGGGCTGCTTGCCGCTCTCAGGCGGGAGTAACCCAGGTTAGAATACGTATTGCGCCTGGACGAATAGTTCGTCTACGTCTTCATTATCTACGCCGTCTTTGTTTTCGTTGACCCTGTACGTGAGCTGGTACTTCATCTTGTGTTTGTTGACGAAGTAATTCAGGCCTCCGGAGATGCGGTTCCACTCGTCCTCGTAGTTATCGGCATCGAGGTTCTGGTAGCCCGCGACAAGCTCCAACTTGCCCGGCAGTACCATGTAGCCGCCTTCAACGGCGTATGACCTCAGCGTTGTTTCGCTGTTTTCATAGATTCCGTCGGTGATGCCGTCATCTTCCAGTTCGCTTTCGAACTGGTTGTACTGGGCGTCCACACTCAATCCGCTGCAGCGCATGCCGACGCTGACTTCGAAGCCGGTGACTGTATCCACATCATTACTTCGCGCGGAGTTCAGGTTGTCCTCGTCGTTCTGCCAGGTGAATCCTCCAACCGCAAGGTATGAACGCGTGTCGCCAATGAAGTCACCCTGGGAGGGTTTTTCATAGCCAAAGGGATGAAATCCCAGCCTTCCGCCTATCATTTCGCCTTCGCTCCAGTCATCGTCCTGATTCAGAGAAACCACGGTGTCAAAATCCAGTTTACTGTTACTGGGGTCAACCGCCGCTTTTACTGCCGAAGCGGCCCATGTGACCGTTCGGGTTCTGTTATAGCCGGCGAAGTGGATACCGGCTTGACGATCTGGAACGCCGTAATTATGGTCGCCCACAAAGGTGCGTTCGACGAGTTGCTGCTTTTTTGATGATGTCAGGGCTTCGCGTGAGAAAGGGACATATGCGTTACCGATGGTTATTTTAGTCGCATCCATGCCCTCGTACTGCATGTACGCGTCTTTGAGATTGATATTACTTTTGCCCATATCCCACTGGAATTTACCTTTCCAGTCTTCCATGACGCTGCCCTCTATATAGGGGCGAAAACGGCGGAAGCGAAGTTCATCGGTTTCCTCTCCGTCATCTGGGTCGGTCATGTGGTATTGGAGCTGGATGCGCCCGCCCAGCTTCATGTAATTACCGTTTGCTGATTCGTATTTAACGCCGCCCGCATTTGTTAATGCGGCAACAAACGATATTGCTAATAAGGTGGTGAGTATTCTTGTATTCATTGTTTCAGGTAGCCTCCGTTAATTTAGGGATTTGTCAGTTCTTGCCTATTCGGCAGGAAATCCAGTTTTACGCTGCTTCTGGCGCCAAATCAATACTGTATCTGAATTTACGACTACAAATCTACGGCTCGATTCGGAAAGCTAACATTGGGATATCAAGGTAAATAGCGCTTCGATATCCCTTGTGGAGGGGGTTGTATCCGTGTTTTGGTCTTGTACGAATGGGCCGGATGTGCTTGATTCTTTGCTGTTTTATGGCTTTTAGACAGGAGATGAGCTATGAGTCCGGGACAGGTAGTTAGAGAAACGTGGTCGACAAGAGCTGCTTTTGTTCTTGCCGCAATCGGTTCGGCGGTCGGTCTGGGCAATCTGTGGGGATTTCCGTATAAGCTTTATACCTATGGGGGCGGAGCATTCCTCGTCCCTTACTTTGTTGCCATGCTTGTTATGGGTATCCCGCTGCTCATCATGGAATTCTCCGTTGGCCACTGGGCGCAGCAGGCTCCGCCGGGGGCATTTGAGTCTGTTTTTAAAAAATACCGTTACGTCGGCTGGTGGCTGGTGCTTCTTGCCTTCATCATCATAGCCTATTATTCCGTAATTCTTGCCTACTGTGTGGACTACCTTATTGCTTCCATAGCAGGATTTGGTTCCCAGGTGGCATGGGCCGCCGAGAATACAAACGGCGCACAGGATTTCTTCTTCAACGGGCTGC
>CAYTRK010000438.1:0-1946 GCA_964440205.1 uncultured Victivallaceae bacterium | reverse complement strand
CATCCTTGGTAACACTTGTCAACATTTATGTTTATATTTGTTACTATTGATTGCAAAGAAAAGGTGAACCACGAATTTGGCGAAAGGGAGAAAGTAGGACGTTGAACGTGGGACGTGGAACGTGGGAGGTGTGTTCGTGTGTTGGTGGGGAGGGAATGGGGTCAGGGTTGGTTTAGCAGTTGGTGGAGTGCGCTTCTTGAGACAAGTGCGACGTCCTGTTTGCGTTCAAGGAACGGGGATACGTCCCTGGTGGCCTGATTCCAGTCAATCGATGCAAGCTTGTCCCATAGGACAGAGCGCCAGTTGTCCTCCGAAATGCGGGGACCGGTCCAGCCTGTCTGTTCCAGCGCATTGTTGAGTTGCGTCAGGTTGGGGGCGGGCCAGTCAGGGTCAGCGAGATACCAGGCCAGGTCGTAGAGGTCGCGTCCCTTCGTATACTTGCGGCCTAGAACGGCGTGCATTTTGCCCGCAAGAAGCGAAGCCCGGTCGTAATGGAGAAGATTGAGAAGCACGAAATGGCGCACAATACGTGTTTCGACGCGAGCTCCCTCGGGAGGATTCCTGTCGATTTCAACTTTTACCGAAAGCGTTTCATCCTTATGCGGTGACAAGCCAAGTTCGTGGAGAAGACCGGGGAACTTGATGAAAGCGGAGGCAACCGCAGGCCTGTTTCGCGCCCGAATATCGACTTGGTAAGTTTCGGTCGTGAGATCGGAGCGTACTGAATTGAGAAGCTTGTCGAAATCCGCCTCTGCTCCGGATGCATGCAGGGAGAAATCAAGGTCTTCCGAAAAGCGCGGGAGTCCGAAAAGAAAACGCAGAGCCGTTCCTCCAAGAAAAGCCCAGGATGCAAACGCGCCATGATCCTGAAGGGAAAGAAGTATACGCGCCTGCAGGTACTCCCTTGTTTTTGAACGACGCCGGAAATCATCTGTCTCATCGCGTAGAATGTTCATGAGGAGAGGTTTCATTCCGCTTCCTTTTCTTTCCAGAGGGTCAGAAGATTGCGCACTGCACGCAGTACCTTGTCTGAACCGCTGCGTTCCGCGGTCTTGAGAAGAGAGTCCCGGCTGAGGTCTGCCGGTTGCAGTCTCAGTTCGCGCAGAAAAGATTTGTTGTCGGAGCGAGGCGACAGGTAAAGCAGATCCACCAGCGCTTTTTCCGGGTCGGCCAGGAGCACGCGCTGGTCGGGCCGGATTTCGACATCAGAAAAGCCGTAGAAGAGACGTTGAGAGACATGCCGATACTGGAAACGGCCAATCGGTGTCTCCAGTTCTTCGGGGCGCCCGGTGGTTACGCTTGTAGTAACCGGCACGTATTCGGGAATCATTCCGTAGTGAGCCAGTGCAGATTGAAGACTTACGTATGAGCCTTTCTTCATAACGTTAGCAGCAGTAAACGGATGCGACACCGGATTACCGTGGGCATCAGCAATAGCGTAGACTTCACGCCGCAATCGAATGATACGCCCGTTCTTGACCCAACGGTCCAACTGCCGCCTGACATTAGCGGGCGAACTTTGTCCCGGCAGAAGCCAGCCTGTTCTGAAAACCCCGCCAGGTGGCACTTGTCGTTCCAGTTCACGGAATTTCATGGCAATAAACTGACATGTTTGTCTATTAAGTGCAATACTAATTGTTCAATGCAGAAAAAAAAAGAAGAGGAATTAACTACTAAAAGCCCGCCTACGCCCAAGCGCGTCGGCGGGCACAGCCGCGCCGTCGCCAAGGCTATGGCGGGCGCAGCCACGCCTTCGCTCAGATAGCTATGGCGGGCGCAGCGCTAAATACGCGAAAGGGTATTAATTTGATTCTGTCGCTGGGCGATAGGGATCAAATTTCTGCAAGGGTTTGGTGGGAAGAGAGGGAAGAGAATATTCAATGATGAAGGGGGGAGAGGGAACAGAGAGCGCGATATCGTGATCTGGTTTTTATTTGCTTTTGTCC
>CAYTRK010000437.1:0-1949 GCA_964440205.1 uncultured Victivallaceae bacterium | reverse complement strand
TTTAACATTATGTTTCTTGAGCATCTAACTTCCTTCCTTTCTGTCACCAATGATTATAAAGAAACCATGTGTAATTTGTGTTATAAATACACAATGCGAACGCAATCCTAAAATAAGCAAATAACAGTCCCTTGAGCCGGCTCGACCATCAGCAGTCCGCCGGCCCCGGCAGCGCCGTTTTTGTCTGACCACTTGTACGTGAAGTTGTCGGCTTGAGATTCAATACTGTCAGACGTCGCCGTCAGCGTGGCGCCACCATTCAAACTGACGTTTCCCGCCAGGTCTACGGCAAAGACTGTCGAGGCCATGCACACAACCAGTAATCCCAGAGCCGCACATTTCTTTCCTGCCAAGCTCGTCTTGATTCGGCTCATCCTGTACTTCCTCAAGCAACTAAACTGTCAACAAGCCCGCCGGATTCTGCCCCGTTCGCAAGGGTTGAAACCCATGCCTGATCCGAAGGATTTGCGATGTTTTTTCATGCTTTCTTTTCAATGTGTGTAGTTTTAACTGATGTCATTCTGTAGTCAAGATTATTTAATGATTTTCATTATGGCCATTTGTTATCGATTTTGAGATGACTGTACTTTTTCGTGGCGTCGCAGTGGCGCTATCCGCGCTCGCAGTAGGAATCCTGTGAGATATTCCGGCTAGTACTCTTGCCTGATCTATTCATGAAAACCGTCCGCCAAGACAGGCTAATTGCCTTGATCTTTAAAACCGTACGTGGCATTTTGCTTTCCGATAAATTTACAGGCCTGGCAGTAATTCATTGTAGAATTTTGTAGGCGGATACGAAGATACGAGCCAATTATGCATCAGATTAAATTCGCAGGAAACGATTACCTGGGTCTGGCTTCGGACCCGGAAATTGCTGAAGCCATGTGTCTTGTTGCGAGAGAATACGGTATCAGCGCAGGCGCGGGACGTTGGTCAATCGGATGGACCGATATCCACCAGGAACTGGAAGACCGCTTGAGCGGCTTTTTCGGAACCGAAGATACCTGTATCCAGGGAGCAGCATACCTGGGTGGCCCGGCATTTTTCAGGGCCATGGCGGACAGGTATGATACGGTATTCTGTGATGAGAATTCCCATCCGAATCTAATGTTGGGCATACGCGGAAACGACTACATGCAGGTGTCATACCAACACCTCGATATGGCCGATCTTGAAACGAAATTGAAGAACTACCACAGGAAAGCGCCGATTATTGCAACTGACGCCCTCTTTGGAATCAGTGGAGAAAAAGCGCCGGTTGATCAACTCCTGTCTATTGCACGCAGGCATAAAGCTTTGCTGTTTCTTGACGATGCGCACGGCGTCTTTGCCGTAGGAAATAACGGGCGTGGCACGGTTGAGCTTCACAATATTGAAGATTTCAACGAAGTTGTTTTGCTGGGCAGTATGAGTAAAGCACTCGGAGTATACGGTGGATTCATGACCGGTCGCAAACAGATCATAGACAAAATCAGAAGGGCTCCGAACTATGTTGGTAGCACGCCTGCGCCGATGCCAATTGTGGCAGCCTGTTCCCGTGCAATTGAAAAAATCGGCAGGTTTCCGCAAATCCGGAAAAAGATGGAAAAGATCCGGGACCGCATGCGCGAGATAGTAACTGGCGTCGGATTCGAACTCGTTTCCGACCCTGATGTTCCGATTGTAACCCTGTTGCTCGATAATCGCCAGATGGCTGAAAATGCAGCAAAAGCGTTTGCAGAGAAAGGGCTGATTCTCAAATATCTCACCTATCCATCCGAACCAAGGGACAATCTCCTGCGCACTGCAGCCAGGCCAGTCTATGAAGAGACACACCTTGCATGTTTTCAGCAGGTTTTGCAGAACATGCATAACCCGCATATCTCACAGAATTCCTGCTGCGAACGCGGATAGTGCCACTGCGACGGCACGAATTGACAAACCGCCAGATTGCAGTATGTCTATACGGC
>CAYTRK010000436.1:0-1957 GCA_964440205.1 uncultured Victivallaceae bacterium | reverse complement strand
TCGCAGTAGTGCTATCCGCGCTCGCAGCAGGAATTCTGTGAGATATGCGGGTTAACCCAAATATCTGACAGGATTTCGTAGCGAGAGCGTGGAGAGCGCTGTTGCGGGGGCGCACTTACCTTGTCAATTCACTCGGTTTACTGAGCCTGCTCGTGTAAAGGCTCGTTCATTGACAAAGGCGTTACAAGAAGCGATAATAATACAGGTGTGGATAATTGTACCGGCAGCACGCCTATCGGCGATTGTGAATCTGGAAAGAATGTTTTCAGCGAGAGCACAGAAATTTCGACGATTACAAGAGAGGGAAATCAATGATATTCAAGGAAAAGTTAATTTTGATGTGTTTCACATTTTTTTTCGTGTGTCTCGCATCAGCCTTTATGTCCCATGCGTGCAGTACGCCTGTATGGCGCTATGCGCTGGAGGAATGGTGGCCTGACCCTTTTTATATTGAAGTGCATTGTCCTGATCATCTGACAAGTAATCAGCAAAAAGCTGTTGATTTGCTGAAATCTTCCCACGAGAAGAAGACGTTCGCAAATATAGTTGTCGACATCATTGAGGATCCCTCTTTAGACGCTCCATTCTTAACGGTGGAGTATCCCGGCAAATTTGGAATGGAAATGGACAAGCCATTCTGGAAATCGGGCTTGACTTTCGAATCGGCCACAAATGTTTTGAGTTCGCCTTTTCGGAAACGGCTCGCCGCAGAACTGGGCAGCGGCGAGAAAGTTGTATGGTTTGTTCTTGAAAGCTCTAACGCAGAAACAAATGAAGCTGTGATGAACCTGCTTGAAACACAGCTTGAAAAAGCGGAAAAGGAATACGAAGAATACCGGCAAAATGCAAATCGCATAGCAACATCGCAATATGACAAGGCATATACATTGCCTGAAATGAATAACCTGTTGCTCTCTCTGGACCGCCGCAACAAAGAAGAGAAATTTTTTATTGAATCGTTGCTTCATCTTTACCCCGACCTCAAATCTTCACAGAAACCCATGGTATTTGCAGTTTACGGAAAAGGACGTTGCCTTCCGCCCATTGTCGGCGACGAGATCACTGTAGCAAACATTAACTATTACTTCCAATTCGTCTGTGGGCCGTGCTCGTGTATTATAAAGGGCGATAATCCGGGATTTGACCTTCTGCTGCAATGCAATTGGGAGGATGCGCCTTACACTCAGGATATCTATGTGGATGATACACCTCCGGAACTCACCGGGGTGATGGGATCGGAAACCAATGAATTTGATGGCGAAACAGGAACAGACGCTGGCGATACCATTGAAGAGGAACAGGAACCAGAAGAACAGGTTGAAACCGAAGCTGAACCGGCGCTCAGCCCGGCGCTAATGGCTATGCTGATCGGCTTCGCGGCTGTTCTTGCAATAGCGTTATTCGGAAGCCTTATGCTGGCAAGGAAAGGCAAGAAATAGAAAGTATGCGATTGAGAAACCTCATACTTAGTGAAATCTTGCGGCATAAACGGAATTTTGCCGCAGGAACGCTGGCTATAGCTGTTGCCACAGGCTCCCTCACTGCCGCTATCTGTTCACTTCAGGCTCATGACGCTATGACAACTGAAATTTTGCAACAGAAAGCGAAAGTTACTCAAAGAGAAATGTCGCAGATGGCCGATGATATAGAAGAAGCCATGGAAAATCTCGGATTTAATATGATAATTCTTCCGGAGGAACAGGAGACTGCCAACTGGTATTCGGAAAGTTACGCGGAAAAGACCATGCCGGAGGAATATGCCCATAGATTATCCGATGCAAGCTTGCCTGCCATCGGCAATATTCTGGCCGTGCTCCGGAAAAAAATAGAATGGCCCGAGACAGGCTGGTCCGTAATACTGGCTGGCAAAGGGGCATTGAACGAGACTTCGCCGATTAAGATCGGACAGGCGCAGCTCGGACATGAAATCTGTAGAGGACTAAAGCTCGAACCAGGC
>CAYTRK010000435.1:0-1970 GCA_964440205.1 uncultured Victivallaceae bacterium | reverse complement strand
TTTTCTGCGGCAGGATCCTGATGTGATGATGGTGGGGGAAATCCGCGATGTTGAGACGGCCACCACAGCTATTCAGTCTTCGCTTACGGGGCACTTGGTATTTACTACTCTGCATACCAACGACGCTGCGGGCGCAATCACAAGGCTGATAGATATGGGGGTGGAGCCGTATCTTCTTTCCTCGACGCTTGAGACGATTCTTGGCCAGCGCCTTGTCAGGACTATATGCAGGGACTGCCGGAAGGAGTATGAGCCGGACGAGAACATACTCAAGAGTCTGGGTTTAAGCCGGGAAGAGATAGGGGACAGGCCGTTTGCTTACGGCGCCGGTTGCGCCAATTGTAATGACACCGGGTACCATGGGCGCCGCGGCATTTATGAATATATGGGTATGAGCGAGGCTGTCAGGGAGCTGATCAACGAGCGTCAGCCGACGATTGTGATTCGGAATAAGGCTGTCGAGCTTGGCATGAGAACACTGCGCGAAGACGGAATAAGGAACATTCTGGAGGGACACACTACGGTTGAAGAGGTGTTGAAGTATACCTGATGTTTCCGAGGGTGGTGATTTCGGTTTTTCCACATTGTGAGTTGAGTGGTCAGTGTTACGGCGGCTTGCTTCGCGGCATGCTCACCTGCATGCCGACATTTCATTAATTCTGCCGGGATAAAGAAAAAGGGGAGGCGATGGAAAACGTTTTAATTTCAGGGTTCGAACCTGCGGGTCTGACGGCTGCAGTACACTGTGGGCGGGTCGATCTGGAGTCGCTGGTGGTCCATCGAACGAGTGCCGGCGGGCAGCTTACTGCCACCGTGGAAACTGAAAATTTCCCGGGATTTTCCGAAGGCATTGGAGGGGCTGAGCTGATGGAGCGGCATCTTTCGAGGCTATGAACTCTTTTTCGAGAAGAATCAGAGGCCGGATAACAGAGGACTGGGCCGCGTATTTGCGGTTACTTTCTTATACACGGCCCTATCTGGGCCGACTGGTTATCGGCGGGTTATGCGGAATTATCTGTGGCGCGTCCATGGTTGGTTTTCTCCCGGTGATAAACCGTCTTTTCCCTCAGGTGTTCAGCTATCAGGGGGGGGGCATGTCACAGGTTTTTGTTTTCATGTCTCTGGTTGTCGGGCTGGCGTTTGTTATGGGTATTGCCCAGTATCTGAGCGATTACTTTATCAGGTGGGTGGGCCATCGCGTGGTAATGGACTTAAGAATTAAGGTTTTTTCTCATCTGCAGAATCTTTCCGTGGCATATTTTGACAAGAACAAGACCGGGGAGATGATTTCGAGAACAATAAACGACAGCACTCTGCTGGAAAGCGCGGTTTCTCGTGTTGCTACAGACTTGTTCAGGCAGCCCGTAATCGCGGTTGGTGCGGTGGCATTTCTTTTTATCCTGAGCTGGGAGATGGCCCTGGTGGGTCTTGTTCTGTTGCCGTTATGCATGGCTCCGGTGCTGCTTTACGGCAGGAAGGTCAGGAAGTCGGCCAGGGGCGCCCAGGAGCGGCTGGCGGATATTGTCTCGATAATGCAGGAGAGCATATCGGGAGTAAGGGTAGTCAAGGCCTTCAGGATGGAGAAGCGTGAGCTTGATCGGTTTGGCAACCAGTGCCGGTCATTTTTCGGCAGAACGATGCGTGTGGTGCGTTCCAAAGCGATAATAGAGCCGATAATAGTTCTTATTTCCGCGATAGGAGTTTCTTCTACTCTTGCGTATGCTTATGTGGCAGAGATTGAGTGGAATGAGTTTATGACTTTTGTGGCAGGGCTGGTGATGCTGTATGATCCGGTAAAGAGGCTGAGCAAGCTGAGATTGAATATTGACCACAGCGCGGCTGCCGCGGACAGAATTTTTGAGATTCTCGACACGGAAGACGCTGTGCGGGAAAAACCCGGAGCGATTGATCTTGCCTCGCCGGTTGATAGCGTGGAACTCGAAGCGGTCAGCTTTGCTTACAAAGACACC
>CAYTRK010000434.1:0-1976 GCA_964440205.1 uncultured Victivallaceae bacterium | reverse complement strand
CTCTAACATGTGCCTTTTATTGGGTAGCTACATGCTTTCAGTACCCACAGATTTTACGGAAGACCCAGAAAAAAGAATGAAACGTCCAACAACAATGACAGTTATAGGCTGGATACTGGTAATAACAGGTGGCATTCTCATGTTGGCCGCGGCCAGCAGCTTCAATGCCGAAGCCATGCGCGAACACGTCGCCGAACGACCCATGCCGGCGCCGTTATACTATGCTCTTACCTATGCGGGATTCCTGGTCTACATTATATGCGGCACAGGTATCCTGAAGGGCTGGAACTGGGCTCGTTACCTTTTTGTCATCTGGAGCCTTATCGGAATTGTGACAAATCTGATAACTGTTCCGGTCAAAACAGCGATCCTGCCCGGCTTTCTGATATTCGTTATAATTGCCCTTTTTCTTTTCCGCCCGGCAGTCAATTCACATTTCACCAGTTCACGACAGGAGGCATAATTGAAAGCTAAACCGGACTGCATTGTTTGCGCATTTTCACAGGCATTGAGAACGGCGCGCAAATTCACTGACGATTCAGAAACACAACTGAAGGCGCTCCAGCATGTGGCAACAAGGTTATGCGATTGCTCGCTCGAACAAACTCCGGCAAATCTCTCCAAACCCGCTTACACAGCTTTAGAGGAAGTCATGGGGGTTAAAGATCCCTACTACGAAGACAAGAAAGAAAGCAACATAACCGCAATGGAACTGGCAAACGAAATCCGAAAGGAAATAGAGACCTCTGACGACCCGATTGACAGGGCCTTGCATGCGGCCGCGGCAGGCAATCTTATAGACCTGGGCATTAACCATGATTTTGACATACGCACCGATCTCCACCTGCTGATCGACCAGGGCTTCGCAAAGTCTGATCTTGATATATTCCGCAAAGAACTCAAACGGGGGAAACGCCTGCTCTACCTTGGAGACAACGCCGGTGAAATTGCATTTGATAAACTGCTTATCGAACAACTCGTGTCTCAGCACATTGACGTGACATTTACCGTGAAATCCGGTCCCATCATAAATGATGCAACAATGGAGGACGCCGACACCGTTGGAATGAGCGAGGTCGCCCGGGTTATTGAAACAGGCTCGAACGATATCGGCATAAACTGGCAGGCCGTTTCTCCCGAATTCATGGAACATTTAGCGCAGGCTGATATCGTCTTGAGCAAAGGACAGGGGAACTTCGAAACCTGCAACCAAAGAAAAGAAAATATTTATTTTCTCCTGAAAGCAAAATGCGACCTCGTTGCAAATGAGCTTGGGGTTAAACTGGGCGACATGGTCTTTACACACAATCCCGGGCATGCCTCCGGATCGAACGCTTAACCCGAATATCTCACACAATTCCTGCTGCGAGCGCGGATTTGCCTTTCATGATAACAGCTCCGAGTGTATAGTCTCTTATCATGAATGAACCCATAAATTCCACCTTGGGAATAATCGCCGGAAAAGGCGAATACCCGCTTCTTCTCGCGCAAGCGGCAAAGAAAAAGGGCGTGGATTTTGTATGCGCGGTAGCGTTCAAAAAAGAAACCAGTAGAAAGATAGAAGAAGTCGCAGACAAGGTGGAATGGATACCTATCGGAAGTCTTTCCGCGCTTATCAAAGCGTTGCAGAAGAACAACGTCCGCGAAGCAGCCATGGCCGGCCAGATAACGCCGACCCATCTTTTTCGCGTCAGGATGGATATGGAAATGGTCAAGCTTCTGACCGGACTGCCGGCTCGCAATGCCCATACAATTTTCGGCGCAATTGCCGACAAACTTGAGCAAAACGGCATAACCCTGGCGCCCGCCTCAAAGTTCATGGAAGAGCACATGGCGCCGGAAGGGACGCTGACTTCACGCGAACCTTCTCAGGCTGAATGGAGAGATATCCGACTGGGAATGAAAGTCGCCGCCGCAACCAGCAGCCTCGAAATCGGCCAGACGGTTGTCATCAAAGAAGGCACAATCCTGGCCGT
>CAYTRK010000433.1:0-1979 GCA_964440205.1 uncultured Victivallaceae bacterium | reverse complement strand
TATCCTTCGCAACTGTGTGCCGATTGTACATGACTCAGGCGGACAACGAGAAATCGTTCCTTTCCCAGAACTACGTTTTTCGAATCTCCAGGATGTGCCCCAAATTGCAGAGACACTTGACAGCAAGCCAGAGTTATGTAACGAGCTTCAAAAGAAACTCCAGGAAAAATCTCGGCGGGAATTTGTCAAGAAAGAGTTTATTCGTCGTTTTACAGAATATTTTTTGCAAATCAACAAGATAGACACATGATTAACATGGGAAACGAGAAATGCAGTCTTTCCTTATGCTGGGGATAAATATCTATGCATACTTATTAGTACCGTAATGTTAATGGATGACCTTTTTACATGAGACACCGCCACTAAACAAAACACAACGGTAAAGGTTCATCTAATTATACCCCGAAATCTATATGCTCGTTAGAAAGGAGTCAGCGTTTGAACAATAGGTTTTCGACAACACTGTTGAGAAATACTGCAAACAAAATCTTGCGTGTTTTTGGATTGCACACGAGATTCCCGTGGCCTCAGGTCACACCAGGACAACGTGCCATAAACCTTGGAGCCGGATGGCAGAGACAAGAAGGGTATGAATCACATGATCTGGGAGAACACCAAGACTTTAAGCTGGACCACTCATTCGATTTGGAAGACAAACCATGGCCTCTTCCCGAAAATCAATTTGATGTTATCGTTTTGAACAACGTGTTGGAGCATTGCCGAGACGTAAAGGGAGTTATGGAGGAAATTTACAGGATAGCAAAAAAAAATACACGAGTTGTTATCCGTGTTCCCTATTGGCATTCCAATACAGCTTTTGTAGACCCAACTCATGTATCGTTCTTTTCTTTTGACACTTTTGACTATTTTGACCCGTCCAAACGTCATGGCCAGGTACGGGGATATTATTCAGCGGCAAAATTTCACGTAGAAGGCTGTTGGCTTAATTGTCTAGGGCTTCCCATCAGCTCAAACAATTTAACCTTGAACCTTTGTTTGCGCTTGCTGGCACAAAGAATCGGCGGCATAGTACATGGTATGACATTTTTTTTGACAGCAGTCAAATAGGCTTAATACAGTCAGCCACATAAATGTCTAACTGTTAGCAGAAAACTGTGAACTCAGAAACGAGGAAAAAATAGCAGTTACAATAGTTGAAAAATCTAAGAGAGACCAACGAATACTTGACAGAGAAGGATCGCACTATGAACAAACAATCACTACATATACCTACCATCTGCATTCCAGCGAAATCCGCAGTGTCGGTCGATGGAATGTCAGTGTCAAGCTACGGCCAAGAAGTTATCTTAAATGCTGGAGATAAGACGCTTACACTAACAGCGGAAGCTGGAGATCGTCCCAGCAAGTTGGAGTCCATGCCAGAGAAGGGATGGGAAGACCCTCTTCGATGTGATGATCCGACGGAAATTGAGATTGAATGCAAGATCAAGCCTGCTAAAGACACAGCAAATATTGCAGTTGTTGTATCTGAATCTCAAAGCAGAAATCCATCTGGCGAACCAGTCGGAGGTGTTTTTGTGATCAGGGTTGAAGACCAGTACGACAAACAGGATGCTCCGCAGGAATTCAATGACTCCGTCGTAACTATAACATGGTGTAAACTCGTCGGCCAAGAAGGGACCGCCTAGATGCCCACAAGTTTAGACTGGTGATATGATGGTTAAGTTTCTTTTTAAGTCAGCAACGATTTATGCCTGTAACTTGGCAACAATATACCCAGGCAATTTCTGATCTTTTCCTAAAAGTTAGTGCTGTGCCTTATTGTGCCCTTCCGTATACCGTGGCGGGCTGACTGTCTCGCAAATGGAATCATTACGGTGGCTCATTGCTGCCACAGCAAGCCTTGGCGCTACCCTTGAGAAGATCTGCGCAAATCGCGAGGGTTGTCGCTAGCCTTGTGCCGAGCATGAATAGAATTACCATCTGAAGATCCATATTTTCAGCAATGTTGTTTACCG
>CAYTRK010000432.1:0-1979 GCA_964440205.1 uncultured Victivallaceae bacterium | reverse complement strand
CGCAGCAGCACTCTCCACGCTCTCGCTACGAAATTCTGTGAGATATGCGGGCTAGCTCGCGCGGATACCATTTTCAACCCACAGATTGAGCAGATGATCCAGAAGAGCGTGAAGGGGCGCAGGGCTGCGCTTCTTAATGCAGCCCTCCGATCAGTGCTCATTAGTGGTTTCTCTTCTTTTTCCTCGATAAACTATCCTGAAATCTGTATGTTTTAAATTCTCATGCGGGTGAAGCAAATAGTTGTTGTTTTGGTCCTTGTCCTGCTGCCGACCGGTGTGCTCAGCATTATGGCGCACCTGTCGTTGACAAAGCGTGAACAGATGCTGCGCGAACGTTTCCGGCTGGCCGCCGAAAGTTCCATCCAATCCGTCTCGCGCAGACTTGAGTCCGCTCTCCATGGCGACGCCAACCAGATAAGAGCCACTTTTAACGAGTATCTTCAACGGACAGCAAAATTTCAGGACATCGAAAGCACCGCCAACCGGTTAAGAGAAACTCTGTCTTTTGTGGACGGAGTTTTTCTTTTCATGGATCCCTGGGAACTGATTTATCCCGGCGGCAAACTGCGCCCCGACCGCGGGGAGATATACAAGGCACACAAAAGCATGATTGCCGAGCTGCGAAAAGTCGTCTCTGTCCGAACCGGCACAGACCCGTTTCTTTTCCGTAAGGACGGAAACGTATATTGCTTTGTCCTTCTTGCCGGCCGCAAAGATCTGTATGCGGGGTACAAGATAGACAGCACAACCTTTACCTCCCACCTGCAGAACTCGATCAACATCGAATCCGGAGAAGGTTTCAGGATAGATATCAGAAAACACCGGACGGAACCGGCTTTCCGCTCAGTCAAGGACATTTATCGGGACTGGCATGAATCTGTGCTTGTGAGGAAACCGCTCTTTGAGCCATATGATAACATTGTTCTGACTGGAGCTCTGCAGGATGATGTGCTTGCAGCACGGGGCAGCCAATGGCGCACACAGTTATACGGGTGGGGCATTGTCCTGCTTGCGGCTTTTATCTGCGCAGGCATGGTCATAGCGCTGGTCCAGGGAGCCGAAGAGGTCCGAAAGGCCAGAGCAAGGAGCGAATTCCTTGTGGGTGTCTCTCACGATTTACGAACGCCGGTGGCATCCATGAAAATGCTTTCCGAGAGCCTGCTTGATGGGCGGGTCAAAGATCCGGAAAAGGAACGCAGGTTTCTGTCGACGATAACAGGAGAATGCGAAAAGCTGGGCCAGTTGATAGAACGCGTCATTTACTTTGTCCGGCTGGGCCAGAACGCACTGGTTTATAACCGTCAATCCCTGGACGCTGGAAGGATCATACGGCAATCAGTAGAAGCCTTCAAAGCCCGGTTCCGCGAAAATCCGCCGGATCTTGAATTAAGAATACCCCGGTCTCTGCCGCCCGTTTCTGCCGACGAAAATGCCATATCCCAGGCGCTGTTGAACCTTCTTGACAACGCCTCGAAATACGGCTCGGGGACGAGCCGGGCCGAACCCGTACGCATAGTTATTACAGCGGCCTGCGAAGACAGACGCAAAAATATTCTCTCGCCCAAGACGATCTGGGTCCGGATTTCGGTCAGAGATTTCGGCCCCGGCATGAGTCCGGCACAACGGAAGAAAGTGTTCAGGCGCTATTACCGCATTCCCGGCGCTGAAGCGAGCAACATCTCCGGTGTTGGACTCGGCCTCTCCCTGTGCAGCCACATCATCCGTGCCCACGATGGCTGGATGGAAGTCCACAGCGAATCCGGCAAAGGCAGCGCTTTCTGCTTCTTTCTTCCGACAGTCGGAGGGGGAGGGACTACGGATGAAGGGGAGAAGGCGGAAAGGGATTTAAAACTACGAAAGGCGCAAAAGGACCTGTCTGCGTGCGACGCACAGGCAGGCGCGAAAATGGGGAAAGGGATGTGGGATGTGGGACGTAGAACGTGGGAGGGGGGAGGAATATCCAATGATGAACACGGAAT
>CAYTRK010000431.1:0-1988 GCA_964440205.1 uncultured Victivallaceae bacterium | reverse complement strand
CAGAAATTTGCTTCCTATCGCCCGGCGATAGAATCAAATTAATGCAATTTCGCGTCTTTTCGAGTGTTTCGTAGTTAACTCTTCTTCTATTCGCGTGCATTCGCCAAATTCGCGGTTCACCCCCTCTTCTCCCCACGTCCCACATTCAACGTCCCACGCCCTACGTCCCACGTTCCACATCCCCTACGCCGCTTCGTAGCACCCGAGAAAGCGAAACGACGGGAACTGTTCGCTGTGACCGATTATGGATTTTATGCCTTCAAGAATATGAGATTGAAAGATGTCGTCCATTATGTGCCCTTCCATTATTATGTAAAACATCTTGGCATCTTTCTTCTTTAAGGTCGGCTCCACCGCAGGCCTGGAGAAAATGTCAGTCATATTAACCCGGTAGATGCTTATTACGCTGCTGATGTCTCTTAGGAGCCCTGGACGATCATTATGCGGGGTTATGGCGACGAGGATCTTATACTTTTTCCCGCTGTCTCTGGGTGGGACGGCGGGATCTGCAGATATTACAAAGTAAGTTGTGGACGAAACTTTTATTTCTGAATTTACGTAGAATCTTTCTTTGTACAGGTAATCAAAGTTCTCTTCGATTCTACCGTGGACGGAATCCTCTGCTTCAATAACCGCAAGATCTATCTCTTTTGAGGCCAATGAGCTGAAGGCCTCATTCCTGTTCGTGAAAACCACAGTATGTGCCTGGGCTTTGCGTAGATTGGTATATTTCGTGGCAGCTTTCTGGGATTTTTTGTCTATGCATCCTATTTTCATTTGAACTTCAATCTGTTTCGACGGTGATTTTGTTGTAAGCGTATTCAATCAGGTCGACTGTTTCCTCGATGCCTATACAGGAATCGGTAACCGAGACGCCTTTTTTCAGCTTTTCGAGCCTGTTCAGCTTTTGTTTACCTTCCTTGATATAACTTTCGAGCATTAAGCCGATGATATTTCTATTTGTGGCCATCTGGCTGACTACATCTTTAAATACAATTGGTTGTTTACGGTAATCTTTCCCGGAATTACCATGGGAGCAGTCAACTATGACAGCGGGGTGCAGCTCTTTCTCTTTCAGTTTTTTCTGAACGGCAGCAATGTTTTTCCGGTCATAGTTCGGCGTATCGCCACCACGCAGAACAGTAGCGCCAAAGGGATTGCCCACGGTGCTTACTGTGGCTTCCCTTCCGTTGGGTTTAATTCCTGGAAACTTGTTTGGTTTGCTCGCAGTTATGATAGCATTAATTGCTGCGTTTACGTCACCTTGGGAGCTGTTTTTGAATCCGACGCCTGTCGACAGACCGGATGCCATCTTCTTATGCATTTGCGATTCGACAGTTCTTGCGCCTACCCAGGACCATGAGACCAGGTCTCCGATATATTGCGGTGTGCTTGTATTGACATATTCTGTTGCACAAGGCATGCCCATCTCGTTCACTTTCAACAGCAGTTCCCGCGCTTTATAGCGTCCGGTCTCAATGTCGTTGGAACCGTCCATGAAGGGATCTTCCAGGAGGCCCGGCCAATCAGCCAGTGTGCGCGGCTTTTCAAGATTGATCCTTGCAACAATAAGAAGTCTGTCCTTGACTTCGTCGGCTGTTTTTACAAGTGCAGACACGTACTCCAGAATTTCCGAGATGTTGTGAACGGAACATGGGCCGAGAATCAGTATTTTCCGCTGGTCTTTGCCTGCCGTTATACCTTCGATTGACCTTCTTGCATTGGCAACTGTTTCCTGTGCCTGTTGCGAGCGCGGCAGAAGTTCCCATAACCATTCAGGGGTGGAGGTATTGATATACTCCCTGATACGGGTGTCCTGCAGCAGGGTGCTTTCCTTATGCGTCTTCATAATGCAGGTAAAAGTAACAAATTGAAATGTGTGTGCGCAAGATTCTAGTCCGCATATCTCACGGAATTTCGTAGCGAGAGCGTCGAGAGCGCTTCTGCGGGGGCGCAAATTGATAAAACGCCGGAGCAGCCGTATAGAC
>CAYTRK010000430.1:0-1993 GCA_964440205.1 uncultured Victivallaceae bacterium | reverse complement strand
ATTTCATTGGTAACCCTGTAGCCCCAGCATTCGTATTCACCAAATGGCGGATCAGAGCACCAGGGAGAAGGAATATTTGTAGGGCCCAGATGCTTATGTGACAACATATTGTCGCACTTGCTTACAATCGTTGTGTCCCAGCTTATGTATTTATGCCACAGCAATCCGGAATCATAGGAACGGTAATCATCATCCTCATGAGCGCCATACGGAATTTCGGAAACCGCGTAAAACTGCGCCAGGTGCGCGTAATTCGTAGAGAGACCAGTGATAAGCCCGTTGGCTACTTCGCGGACAGCTATAAGAAAAGCGCCTCTTCCATCTATTCTTACGTTCTTCCAGGTACAAGCCTCAGGCGCGTAAGCTTGAAATCTGTGGAAATTGGTTGCAGCCTGAGCTTCAAGAATATCCCAGTCGGAGGGAGATACTATCGTGCCGCTTGCCTCAATGAGGAATTTTGCGCCTGCATAGCGTCTGAACGGCGTTGTCCATGTCTGCGAGGCTTTGGTGAATCTTAGCGTATCCACAGCTTTGCGACATTCCTGCAGAGCTTCTTCTGTCAGTCTGTATGGGGCATAGCCGTACTGTGTGCCACCGGGATATTGGGCTTCTGTCCATTGTGCTGCGGCGTTTGTCACAAAGCCGAAGTGATCCATTTGCACATTGCTTACGCTGCCTATGCCGACTCTGTAAAAAAGACCGCCTTTAGTTTCTATGGGAAACTGTGAGGGCGAGTTTGTCAGGGGGCGGCGTACATCACCGGTTACGGCGTTGTAGCCAAGAAAAATGTAGTTCGTCTGGGTATAGGCTGCCTGATATGCGCTGATCTTTGCTTTGAATGTCTTGTAGTCTATCTGCGAATCGGAGTAGTTGGTTGTGCAGGGGGTTATATTTGTGTAAATGTCGTCAGTATACCAGTTTGTGCCTGTTTCAAGAACAACCCAGGAATTGGTCCATTTCCAGCATTGCCATACCTGGCTGGAGTCTCCGCTTGTGGCCCCTTCGGCCAGAAGCGTGGTGTTGGTATAGACGTTTGTAACTGCCGGCACAATGTTGGTTGTATCGTAGTCATAGCTGTATGTGTTCTGCCATACCTGGTCTACGGCTACAGTTGCAACCGTGTCTTGAGGATAACCGATTCTTACTATGTAGGCATTGGTCTCGCAGGTATTGGTCCAGGATTCGCCGGGGTATATCTTCATCGACACATTCCGCCAGTTGGTGCTTGCCGAATGCTGGATTAAATCAATCTCGTGCCAGCATTGCGTAACTGCGTCCTGCCCGAACCAGTCGTTGTAATTGCCTGCGGCATTCATTTCGTTTGTGGCGACCCATCTGCCCCAGTTGACTACCGATTCAAATTTCTGCTGAAATCTCCGGATGTCAATGCCGGGGCGTCTGAGTCCGTCGGCAAGTGGACCGATATCGCTTGTTGAACGGTTGCTTACTTCGCAACGTTCCAGTAGGGCCTGGTGGCGCCGGTTGAGTTCTTCGGTCAGGTCGGAGTATTGTGACGCGCGCGGCCAGTTTTCCACCGGGATTGTGGCGTAGGTCGGATAATTGGTGTAGAGGTTTCCATGGTATTGGGCCAGGGCGCGTGTTTGCATGGATATTCCAAGCATCAATAGCGAGAAGGCGAGAGAACACCGGCGGCTCAGAGCGCGTGTCTTCCGGGTATTGATTATTAGAGCAGCGCTTTTCATTGAGTCTCCTGATACAGCTTGCCGCTGCTGAATAGGGTATTAAGGGCATTTTTCATGTCATTCAGGTCGGAGGCTGAACCCGGAGCGTTGGTAAATGAGAGCGGAGCGTTGGTGGTCATGTTCCAATAGTTGATGATCCTCGAACGAGCTTCTTCGAGCAGATAGGCGCCATCGGCATCGTCATTGGGGTTTTTGCCCATCTGGTATTCCTGAAGGTTCGTCAGGCCGTCGCCGTCGGGGTCGAGCCCGGCGTCATTGTTTAGCGGATCAAGTCCGTTGGCCACTTCCCA
>CAYTRK010000429.1:0-1995 GCA_964440205.1 uncultured Victivallaceae bacterium | reverse complement strand
GGAAGGCATGGGTACTGGCTGCACTCGGCCTGGGGAGCGCATTCTCGCCGCGGTGGGCAAGCTCCTGGGGCTTGATCGCATTCCCGAAGTGCGCTGTCTTCGCAGGAAAATGGATCAACTCAGCCGGGACCTTAGCGCTCACCGAAATTGAGCCACCTGTGCTCATTTAGATTGAGCCACCCAGCGATGCTTTCTTTTTCCAAGCAGTTCCGGTTGAGAAAAAGAGAACCGCTGCCGCAGAGGCACTTACAAGTGTTCATGCGCATGAACTGGCTCAGTTTCGTGAGTATGAGAAACACGGGGGTGGCTCAGTTTTGTTGAGCAACCCCGGCTCAATTCTGTTGAGCGCTATAGGCCGGGATGAATCGGCCGAGCGTTGGGCCATTGAACTGAGTCGCGCGTGGATGGAAGCGGAGCCTGAATCTGTCGGCACGCTCTATGTTTACGCGATGGTGTCAAGAGAACTTCTTCGGCTACATGATGGAACACTTTGCCATAGATATACTTAACGAATACGCTCTCGAAGATCTTCCTGACACCGAACGGGTCGTCAACCCCCGTTGGAGAGACATGAATCGCCAACGCAACAGCATGCAAAGCAAGCTAAAAACCCGTCAGGTGCGTTTTGCCGAACTGACACTGCATCCCGCAGCGGAAGATGAGCCATCAAAGTTCGCTTTATGGCAAAGACGGAAGGCCGCACTTCTTGAAGAGATCCACGATTTTGAGCGAGATATTGCTGATCTAAAGAAACGGCTCAAAAACACGGACAAGCACATCCAGTGGGATCAGCTTGAGGAGCAGGACCGTTTCAAGAAACCCGCAGTTGGGCGCAAGCGACTCATGGACAGCATCCGCATGATCGCCTATCGCGCCGAAACAGCTATGAGCAACCTGCTTACCAGCCCTACCGTTGATACGGCCGCCGCGCGACGCCTGCTTCAAGATCTGTTTGCTACCGAAGCCGACATCGTTCCTGATCACGAGAACCAACGCCTGATCGTCAACGTCCATCGTAGTTCCAGACCCGCAGTCGATCAGGCTATGACAAAGCTCTTCGAACAGATCAATGCCGCCGAAATCATCTATCCCGGCACCAACCTGAGAATCGTCTATGATTTCGTCCGCTCTGCAAAACAGACAAATGGTGTCACTTCAACTTCCCCGAGGTAAGGAGTTCTGAATATGGACAGATTGCCGGAATAAAAAACGTTATTCGACAATCTCGTTAGCTTTGAAGAATCACAGGATTCCCGGGCTTGGCTGAATTGATTGCATTGAGAATCTCGGGTATAAGGGAAAGCAAATCCTGTAACCGATTGGTTTTTGCCGCAAGCACTATAACGGCCATGTCGTATTTGGGAAGATTTTGTTGGAACATGAGGTTTCGATCTGTAGTTATGAAAACATCATATTCGGCCTGTGCCCGGCTTAAGAGTTCACCGTTCTGGAAGCTGGACCAACCTGCTTCTGGAACCGTTCTTACCTCATGTCCCGTGATCTCGTTTGCCAATCCACGATCTACGCATTCATCCAATAATACTTTACGCTGGGACAAGAACCTTTTCCTTGGCTTCTTCGAGCAACTGGATAACCTGTTCTCTCGACACGGTCGGGAATCCCTTCAGAAAGTCATTAATACTTTCTCCGGCTTCCAGATAGTCAATAAGTGTCTGGACAGGAACTCGTGTTCCTTCAAAAACAGGAGTTCCTCCCATAACCTGTGGACTTATGCTTACAACATGTTCTTTCATAACTCTAATAAATATACTAGAAATAGAGCTAACAAGCAAATCCAAAGTATTTGCGCGTAACCGCGCAAAACTTTGATTTGCGACGTTCGGCAAGAGATAAAAACCCTTGACTAGCGAGCATGATATGGTCATACTTTGGGTATGAAAGCTGCAGTATCAATTCCGGATGACGTATTCAAGCAGGGTGAACGTCTGGCTCGTCGCCTTCACACCTCACGCAGTCGACTCTACGCCCGAGCAC
>CAYTRK010000428.1:0-2000 GCA_964440205.1 uncultured Victivallaceae bacterium | reverse complement strand
GGGAGGGGGAGAGAATATCCAATGATGAACACGGAATGTTCAATGATGAAGGGGAAGAATGGGGAAAAGGGGGATGTGGGACGTGGGACGTAGAACGTGGGACGTAGAACGTGGGACGTGAGGAGAAGAGGAAGAGAAGAAGAGGAGACTGCGGTCTAGAATCCCGCAGGTACTGTGGGAGGGGAGAGGGGGAAGAGTGTGGGATGTGAGGGGAGAGAGAATAAGAGAAGACTGCGGTCTAGAATCCCGCAGGTACTGGGGGAGGGGGTGTAAGATTTCTTTGACTCGCAGTGGGATCGGGCTGATAATCTTTGGAATGTTGAAGAGAATAGGGGAATAGAATGGAAAGTGATAATGAATACAGGAAGCAGCGTCTGGAGAATCTGAAGGCGCTGGAAGAAGCGGGATACAGAGGCTACGAAAGTAATTTCGAAAGGTCCGGCACGCTTGCGCAGGTGAGGGCGGATTTCAAAGAAGATGCCGAGGTTTCCTGCGCGGGCCGGCTGAAGACGATTCGCAAGATGGGCAAGAGTATTTTTGCTGATGTTCATGATGGAACTGCCCGTTTCCAGTTATACGCGCAGAAGAACGCCATGGGTGAGGAGGCTTTCAATGCTTTTAAGATGCTTGATCTTGGCGATATAGTCGGTGTGACGGGTTCTCTTTTTGTTACGCGGACGGGGGAGCAGACTGTTAAAGTTACAGACTGGCGGCTTTTGACCAAAGCATTGCTACCGTTGCCGGAGAAATGGCATGGGCTGAAAGATGTAGATGCGAGGTATCGTCAGAGATATCTTGATCTTGCGACGAACCAGCAGACCCTGGATTTCTTTCGTCAGAGAAGCCGGGCAATCATGGCAATTCGAGCTTTTCTGATGGATCGCGGGTTCTGCGAGGTTGAGACTCCCATGATGCAGCTTCGCCCGGGAGGAGCGGTAGCGAAGCCTTTTGTTACTCATTATAATGCGCTTGATACAGACATGTTTCTTCGAGTGGCCCCTGAATTATATCTCAAGAGGCTGATAGTCGGAGGTTTTGACAAGGTATTCGAGCTTAACCGCAATTTTCGCAACGAAGGCATATCGCGTACACATAATCCTGAATTCAGCATGCTTGAGATTTATGAAGCATATACGAACGTAGAAGGGATCAAGAAACTTGTGCGTGAGCTGATATGTTATATTGCAGATTCAATTTTCGGATCTCTGCAAGTGGGCGGCGAAGAGCAGGATATTGACCTGTCTGGAGAGTGGCGTGAAGTGACCTACCATGAGATTGTGAAGGAAAAGGCAGGAAGAGACTGGTTTGACCTGGGCAGGGATGATGCAGAGAAGAGGGCCAAGGAGGAAATGGCGCTTAATGTTGAGCCGGAATGGGGGCTTGTTGAGATTACCAACGAGGTATACGAGAAGCTTGTGGAGCCGACCTTGATTCAGCCCACTTTTGTGACGCGCCTGCCTGCGGAACTTGTGCCGCTGGCAAGGAAGTGTCCGGATGATGACAGCCTGGTGGACGTTTTTGAACTTGAAATCGGTGGCAATGAAATAGCTCCCGGTTACACGGAGCTGACGGACCCGAATGAGCAGAGGAGAAGGTTTGAAGCTCAGCTTGCCGGAAGGGATTCGGGCGAACTGGACGAGGATTTCCTGACTGCGCTTGAGCATGGGATGCCGCCCTGCGGGGGTACGGGCATTGGAATAGACCGGCTAATGATGGTGTTTTCCGGGCTGCAATCGATCAGGGATGTTATTCTTTTCCCGCAGTTGCGGCCGAAAAAGGAGGGGTAAGGGGGGAGAGTGTGGGACGTGGGACGTAGGACGTGGGATGTGGCCCCGATCATTCGATGGGGTTGGCTTCGCCAAGAAGGGGGAGGGAATATCCAATATCCAACACGGAATGATCAATGATCAAGTGAAGAGGAAGAAGAGCCACGTCAGCGATGATATCGCTAAGTGGCCACTTGCCGCAGGGCGGCGACGTGGAAGAGGGGAGAGTTTTGA
>CAYTRK010000427.1:0-2012 GCA_964440205.1 uncultured Victivallaceae bacterium | reverse complement strand
GTACGGTTACCGGAATGAATACAGGAAACGACAGTGGCTCTATTTCAAGTCTCTGCGCCTGGATATTCCAGTGGAACCTGACAGCAGCACGTGGAAAGCAAACCTCTGCGGACACAAGTATACGCTCAGCGACAAGCCCGTTTCTATGGTCCAGTGGATGGATCACTCCGCCTTGAACTTCCGTCACGCAAAGGAAAACAGCTTTGACGACGAAGTCAAAAGGCAACAGGCCGTCAATATCGGAGCGCCTTATAAAGGCTTTTATTACGCAAACTACGTGGACGGTGAGTTGCACAACGGACAGCGCGGCAGGCTGCGCGGATACTCAGGTTTGACGACCTCGGACCGGAAGGTGGCAATGTCTGTTCGCCGATTCCATGAGAATTATCCTCGCGGGTTCAAAGTTCAGCCCGGCATGCTTTCTTTTCTGATGTATCCCGCCGAAGGGTTCTGGCCCCGGTCACAGAAGGCGCACGACACAAAGACCTACCAGTTCGAAGGCGGGCGACATAAGACGGCAAACGTTGTGCTTTCCTTTTCCGGCAACGACCCTGTAAATCTCAATGATTTCTGTAACAACAGCCTTTTTGCCAGGGCGCCGGTGGGATGGTACAGGGATACCGAAGCAGTTGTGCCGCTTGCCTCTCCATACCTGACAGTGGAAGATGAGCAGACAAACGAAGCAATTGCAAGGTATGACAAGCTGCAGCGGGCTAAAGTCATTGCAGAATGCACCGAGCCGGTCAAGCCGGTTTTGGGGCGGCCCGATGACTGGACCAGGATCACTATCCCGACCGTGTGGGAAAGAGGACCGCAGGTCTTCTACGGTTGGATGAATTACGGGGATCTGATCTGGCCTCACGGATATTGCTCACTCTTTTACGAGTGGCCCTATCAGATGCTTCAGCAGTACCTGAGATTCGGTGATCGCGTGTTCTTAGATATGGGCGACGACATGATCCGCCACCGCTATGACATCGACCAGTATCACGTTCTGAACACAAAAACCTATCTTGGTGGATTCCAGCGCTATGAGAAGGGTGAACACGGGAATCTTGCAAGACAGAGCTACAATCCGAAGTGGGAGATAAATGCAAAACCCAGCCATACCTGGAACAGGGGCCCGCTGCTCCACTGGGTACTTACCGGCGACAGGCGATCCCTTGAAACCGGGGTAATGAACGGCGAAGCCTTCCGACGCTATTTCTATGACCAGAAAAAACTAGGCAAGAAAGATAAGCTGCCCTTCGGTGAATTCCGTGTTCCGGTCTGGGCGATAGAGAACTGGCTTGCCCTTTATGAATATACCAGCGAAGAAAAGTATCTGAACTGGGCGCAGGAGGTTTTTGACAAGTCACTTCTTGCCATGGAACGGGATAATGGCCGATGCGGGCATATTGTCAAAGACGGCAGGCAGGGCGCGCAGTTTACCGGTTACATGGTTGAACCGGTGTGCCGTTTGCATCATCACACGGGCAGGATGGATGTTATCAGGTTCCTGGAACGGGTTCTGAACTGGCAACGTAGTGAAGGCACTATGAGAGGAGTGGAAAAGGACGGAATCTATTACAACATAGTCTGGAAACAGAACTGGGACTTCAACCCGTCCCTCGAAGAACTCATAGTAATAGGCGCCGGCAGCACTTACAACTACATGTTCTGTGATGGTTACGCATATCTTTACCACGTTTTAGGCAACCCTGAAAACAAGGCTTTTGCCGAACGGATTTTCCAGGAAGCAATTTTTTATTGCGGGCTCGAGGGAACCTTCCCGCGCGATGAGCGCTCGCCTCTTGCGTATCACTATTTTCGCGACCCTATGGACTTTGCTGCGAAAGTTCATGCATGGTCAGGCAGATACAGTCAGCTTCTACTCGCGGTTGAGGAAATGGCCGGAGCCGAAACCGGACCGGCGGTTGCAGGCCCCAGGAGCTATGCCACCAGAAGAGCTTTATTAGGCGTTTTACAATGAAGGTAATTTCTTCAGGAACAATGAGGAGCCGTTAATGAAC
>CAYTRK010000426.1:0-2012 GCA_964440205.1 uncultured Victivallaceae bacterium | reverse complement strand
CCAACGAATTCCTCACCAGGGTCAACCTTATGAAAGCTTATGACCGGGAAAAGGCCCAGACACCTATCACAAACATTTCAAGGGTTGCGGTACTAGGCGGCGGAAATGTGGCAATGGATGCCGCGCGCTGCGCGCTACGACTCGGAGCCGACGAAGTACACCTTGTATATCGCCGCACCGAGAAGGAGATGCCAGCCAGAGTCGAGGAAGTGCACCACGCCAAGGAGGAAGGTGTCCAGTTTCACCTGCTCCAGAACGCTAAGCGGGCGTTGGGTGACGAATACGGCAGGGTCATTGGACTTGAATGCCTCAGGTACGAACTTGGTGAACCGGACGATTCAGGAAGAAGAAGGCCCGTGGAAATTGAAGGCAGCGAATTCGTCATAGACGTCGACACCGTCATCGTGGCAATAGGCAACGCCTCTAATCCCCTTATCAAACAGACCACTCCTGCAATTGAAACAAACAAGTGGGGCAACATAGTAACTGATGAAAACGGCTCGACAACAATGGATCGGGTATTCGCCGGCGGTGATATAGTCCTCGGCGCCGCCACCGTAATCCTTGCCATGGGCCAAGGCAGAAAAGCCGCCAAAGCCATCAACAAACTCCTGAAGTCCGCTTCGGGAGTCAAACCTTAAAAATCAAACGCGAAAGAGGGGGCATCCATCAGGAGGACCCGGATTTTTCAAGAAAACTGATGGAGCCAGAGACAATAATCTCAGCCAATTGGGACAACTGCAAGTAGGTGTTCGTATCTCATGCTCTGACTTAACGTAAAATTGACGGGCGGCGTATTCGCCGTACCGTCGAATTTGTGGTTCGGCTAATAGTGGTATCGTGCCTGGGCAATGCGAATTTGCCCTTTCTCAACCGCATACACCAAACGGTGTTCCTCTGTGATGCGTCGCGACCAGAAGCCAGAGAATTCGTGCTTCAACGGTTCTGGCTTGCCAATGCCCTCAAAGGGTTGGCGATGGATATCATCGATGATACGGAGGATGCGTTTCGCTATTTTTCGGTCACGTTCGACCCAGTAGCAAAAATCCTCCCACCCCTGATCCGCAAAGACAACCGTCACGTCAACTCCGGCAGTTTGTGCTTGCGGCCTTTGCCAGCGCGAAGTTGATCAACTGCTTCTCGCAATCGTCGTGCATTCTTCGGGCTCCGTAGAAGGTATGCGGTTTCTTCCAGGCACTCGTAGTCATCAAGGGACATCATCACTACAGCTTGATCCCGACGACGCGTGATAACCACCGGACTGTGGTCCTCACACACTCGGGTCATCGTGTCTGCGAGATTCTCCCTGGCGGCCGTATATGTTATAGCTTTCATATGGACAACATAACGTACAGGTTGCGCTTGGGCAAGGCCTTTTTATGGGTGATCCCCTCACGGATCTCGCGAGCAAAATTCGGCTCACCCCGGTGGCGGCGCTAATGGATGACCCCGCATCCGTGCTGTTACTCCAACGGCGTCAGGGTGTATCAATCGGAACCAAGGCTTACTTCAGCCTTCCTGAGCACAAGCCTCGTTGAATCAGAAACAACTTTGTCGCGACCGCCGAATTTGCCGTGCCCCAGTATAGTCTCAACCTCAACAAAGCAACTCCCGCCCTTGTAGGGTCTGTGCCTGACAATGCGACGTCGCATCTTATTTGTCCCTGTCGGGTCCTTGATGCACGCTATTTCCTCTGCCTTCTCTTCGCGGGGCACAAAACGCCATAAAACCTTGTAGGCATCATCTTTGAAACTTGTTGTTTTCGCCTCAAGTTGTGCAATATCGACTTCGTTTGTTTTTTTCCCCTGAATAACCTTGAATGTCGCTTTTTGCAGAGGCACAGTCTCACCGATAAAATGGCCAAATTCATTTGATATTCTTTCTTCCTCGCCCGGCAATTCATCCATAGCGGTTAGCAAATGAAAAGATGCTTCGACCAGTGCCCATGCCAAATAAGGGGTCACATCTCGACACTCGACAATTTGTCAAGCAACCTTTTCGTCATTCTTGCC
>CAYTRK010000425.1:0-2016 GCA_964440205.1 uncultured Victivallaceae bacterium | reverse complement strand
AGGAGGCGAACCCCTGTTCGCCGAATTCGCCGATCAGGGGATCGGCTCCTACACCACCTCCCAATCCGCGGCTCCAAGAACGCTACACACTTACTGCACAATAAACTTGACACATGTATCGATTTTTAGAAGTTTATCGAATATGGAAAATTTGAAAGAACGAACCGAGCGATACTTATCTCGAATGTCAAAGTCCGAGATCTCTCTCACCAGAGTGCGCCTCAACAAGCTACCGTTGGTTATGCGCGAGCGTTTTACCTTATTCAGGACGTCTATTTTCGGGCGCGAATGGCTGTTTGCTATAGAATTTGAAGATTGGGATATCGGAACGCCTTCAGAGTATCGCGATCAATCGCATAAACTGGCTGCTGCTTCGGAAAAACCCGTTGTGCTTGTGCTTTCAGGGATATCTGCTGCCGTGCGTAACCGTATGACTCAAATGAATGTCCCTTTTGTTGTGCCAGAGTCACAGGTTTTCCTTCCGGTTTCTTTGATCAACCTGCAAGAAGCCTGCCCACGCAGGGCGTTTAGCAAGGGAAAGAAGCTCTCCCCCACCGCTCAAGCATTGCTCCTTTACCACATCATCAGAGGTGGACTGGAACTGCTCTCGTCCAAACAGATTGCCGGAAAACTAGGCTACTCTGAAATGACCATTTCAAAAGCAAGATCCGAACTTGAAGCAAACCAGTTATGCGAAGTCAGCCGCCAGGGAAAGGAACTGCAGCTTCGATTTATTCTCGCGCCTTCTGAACTGTGGATTCAGGCGCAATCACTGCTGCGTTCGCCGTTTCAGAAAAGGCATTGGGTGCACTGGGATCAACCGGAAGCGTCTGCTCGCCTCGCCGGCATTTCCGCGCTCAGTCAGCGCAGCAATCTGGCAGACGATAAAATTCACACCTTTGCCCTAAAGAAGCAGAACTTCCGGCTCCTCATGGAACAGGGGAAGTTTCACGAATGCGAGGACCGTCATGAAGCCAACGCCCGAATAGAATCATGGAGCTATGATCCGACCTTGCTGTCGGATGAGAATGCTGTGGATCCGCTGTCGCTGTACCTCAGCCTGCGCGACAACCCTGACGAACGTGTGCAATCTGAACTTGAATCAATGATGGACAAGTTCCAATGGCGGTAAAGGGTCTGAATCTGTTTTGCGAACGATTCTCTGAGTTCAAAGAGACCTTCATACTCATTGGGGGCGCCGCCTGCGATCTCTGGTTTTCTGATCATGAGTTAGATTTTAGAGCCACAAAGGACATTGATATCGTGCTTGTTCTCGAACATATGAATTCCCATTTCATTGGCCGGTTCCGGGAATTCGTCAAAGAGGGCCAATATGAGGTAAAGAATAGAAACAAAGACGGCCCACCGGTGCTGTATCGATTCGCAAAGCCCGGCAAAGATGAATTCCCCTTTATGCTGGAACTTTTTTGCCGGCAAATGCCCGAACTTGATCTGGCCCCTGCCCAGGAAATCATTCCAGTTCGCATAAAACATGCGCAAAGCCTGTCGGCAATACTTCTTCACGAAAGCTACTATAACTTCCTCCTGGATCATTGCCGCGAGTCCCGCGGAATCATGGTGGCAAACAGCACAGCGTTGATCCCGTTCAAAGCAAAAGCATGGTTGGACCTGACGTCCGGGAAACAGGATGGCATGAAGGTAGATCTCGCAGACATCAAGAAGCACCGCAATGACATTTTCCGGCTTGCCGCCACGCTGCCGGAAGAACCCGGTGCTACTCTTCCCGATGAACTCATCGCGGATATGCAGACTTTCCTTCAACACCATCCCCCCGATTCAGATGTCTGGGACCCTATTCAGCAGGCAATACGAGCAACACTTCGTGGTCCCATCCCTCCTGAGAAACTCCTGTCCGCCATTAAAATTCATTACCAACTCCCAACCATAAGCAGCCACTAATGCACACCAACACACCAACTCACATCCTACGTCCCACATCCCACCCTCTTCCCCTCCTGTAACGCGCCAGAGAAAATGGGAAAAGTGGACAATAAA
>CAYTRK010000424.1:0-2016 GCA_964440205.1 uncultured Victivallaceae bacterium | reverse complement strand
TCTGGCTTATGCTTCTGAGACATGCTGTCTTGTCCTGTTCTCCGCCCCCACTATCCTACACTAATCTTTTGGGCGAAGTTGTCTCACTCATCCTAGCACATGGGGTAGCAGTGACATACAGATCTTCTACCAGAAGCTGTCTGGGTCATGCAAACGCCGCAGTTCAGTTCCGGACATGACCTGAAAAGGGTCGGCTTCGGCCTCTACGGCTCACTATCCGACGATGTATCTAATGTGATCGACGACGATTCAGCACCTTCAACCCGGTACACAATGAACCCCCGCCCTTCCTGACTGAGTTGCGCATAATGAACCGGATATCTGTCTTCCAGCAGACGCCGGATGTTAGGATAGTTTATGGCAAGTTCATGCGTGAAAATCAATACGAGGTAATCATATGCTGCTATGACTGCCTCTTGACGCAGGATTTGGGGGGTGATGTTTTCACCCGCTGCCAATGCCTGCTCCTCGGCCCTGCTAACCACATCATACACTCTCAGGCTTTCGTGATAGCGCTCCAGATAATAATCGAAAGAGCTTAGCGATCTAGGTCCTGTGTCATAGATAATGTACCGGTGATCATGGTCATAATTGACTGTATCGACCACGCGAAGTGCAATACCACGCCAATCCTGTTTTTGGTAGTTGGCTGCCGCGCAACCCATCGGAGCCACCAGTACTATGGCTGCCGCAAAGGCAAAAAGTGTGGCATTGGCCCGGTAGTAAGGCCAGATTGAAGAGCGAGTTAGTCGTCTTACCAGAATATCGGTTACCCTGATGCCTTCTTCGAATGCCAGCACCAGGGCCATCATGAGAGCGGGAGCCACGAAGACAAAATAGCGTGTAATATAGCGGTCAAAAGATACCACCAAAAATCCCAGATAGGCAAAGACGAACGGCAGTATGAGCCAGAACAGAATATAAACCTGGAACAAACTCTGAATATGGTGCTGCTCTGCCGGTTGTATTCGAAGCCTTCTACCCCGCCACACAATAGCACCAGAAGCGAACAGATTGCGCCAGAGCGTCACAACGAACAATAAGCCAATCAGCGTAAAAACAACACGTGGCAGGAAGACGTTCAGGTTCTGCCCAAGAAAGATGGACAACATCTCAGTCGGGATATAAGTCGGAACATCTGACTCAAATCTATCTCGTGTGGCGTTTGAACGGCTGTAGAAGTGCTGCCCCCAAACCAGCAGAAATACAAGCAGCACGACCACGTAGCCACTGACTGCCTTGAGTAAACTAGCCAATGCATTACTTTTGGGAGCCTTCCAGAACAGCCACAATAGCAGGAAGAATCCCTGCGCAGCCAGAAAGAATATGTTGAAGTAATGTGTAAATAGCAGCCCTATATTGGACAGAACCAACCATAGAAAAGCGCGGCTTACCAGGACATTACGCCAGCCGATATCCCGCGCCTGCAAATGTTCTATGTAGCGCAAGAGGCAGTAGGAGGACAGTGTCACCAGGAATAGCGTCTGTCCATAAGAGCGAGTCTCAAGCGAGAAATGGATCGCGCTTGAAGAAAAAGCAAAGAACAGACTGGCAGCCACGGCTGTACGTCGACCGAAAAGCCGCAGGGCGAACAGATACAGGAAAAGTGTCGCTAAAGTGACATATAAAGTCGATAGGGTACGAGTCATGCCCTCGGTGTGTCCAAATATCTCCATCCAGAAATAGAGGACAAACTGATAAAGAGGGGGATGAATGCTTGTTTCGGCAAGCTCTCTCAGTGCATCAAACACGTTGTCATGTACGATACCATATGCGTATATGCTCAGCAGTTCATCAAACCAGTATGAATTCCAGGGAGCGAGAAAAAGCTTCATTGTAAATGAGAGAAACAGAATCATCGTCAGCTCGCGGTGAAGACGCAGGAACAACAATCCCCTGCCTGTAACCGTTCTCAACGTCTGCGCCAGTTGATAGATTTTGTTGTGAATCATCCGAATTGCCCTATTGTGAATCTGTTGGAATGTGTGCGGAATTATGAGGAAGCAAATCCACGAG
>CAYTRK010000423.1:0-2022 GCA_964440205.1 uncultured Victivallaceae bacterium | reverse complement strand
CTGGCGTCCTCATTCTTCAATCCGCGCTCCTTCCACTTCCTGTACATGGCCCCGATGCGCTCCATATCTTTTTTGAAATCCGTGACGTCTTCTTCCTTCACGGTCGGCGGAATCACATACTCAAAGTCGCCCTCGGCAACATACCTCTGGCTTTTCTGAGAAACCGCCATGAGCCTGTGCCGCACAAGCTGATGGGTCATGGTTCTCGAACATCCTTTCAGTCTGAATGTAGCATACGCATGCTCCAGCGGCGACTCATGGCCCATCTGAATAAGCCGGGAGATAAACCTGCTGCTTCTGTTTTCCGAACTTGAACTCTGGTAACATGTTCGGGCGGCCGCTTCAATTACATCCTCCGGGTCGGGTGTCATGGCAACCAGTTCTATTTCCACTTTCTTCTAATCTCCTTCCTCGACTTCAGATTTAATCTGCTTTCTTGTTCGTAAAAAGGACTGAGCAATAGCCCACTACTGATTTCTTTCTGCCAACGGGGCTGTCTCCGGAGTTGGCATAACACAAACATTGCACACTGTCGGCTCCGCTTTCGCGGGCTACGCGCATTGCAACGCAAACGCCTCCACGGGCACACATTGCAGTCTTGAGCCCGGGATATGCCTTCCGTTCCTCTTTCTGTAAGTGCAGTAAAAGCTTCTCAATATCATATGACCTCATTGCTTCAATAGTAGACTTATCAACTTTCGATGCCGTCTCATATGACGGGTAATGGGAAAGATCCGTGCTGGCCAGCACAAGTATATTGCCTCCGGCTGAAGCTTCAATTATTGCAGCGGCCAGAGTTTCAATGTTTTTCTTTGACGGAGTCCCGAAAAGCACGGGCACAATCTTAAAATCCTTTTTCAGCGCCTGTAGGAAAGGGAGCTGTACTTCAATTGTATGTTCCTTCCTGTGGGCAGCAGCATCAACGATAATGTCTTCGTGGAACTTAACCAGCCTTTGCGCCATGTTTGTGTCTACGGGAACCTTACCGAGCGGAGTTTCGAAATAATCGTGGGGCGCTATAAGTCCAGCAACATTCCGGAACGTGTCATGACCTATAATTATGATTGTGTCAAATTCAGCTCGCGCCAGCATTTTATGCGTATGCGCGGCAACACTGCCGGAGTACCGGTACCCTGCATGAGGAGCTACTGCTCCGCATATTTTTCCCCCGGCTTCAGTTTCGGGCACATCTTCAACCAATTTGTCGATATTTTTGCGAAGCTGCTGTTTCTGCCGGGCGTAGAAGGAGCCTGCAAAGCACGCAGTGCGCACATTCTCTCCGCCTTTTTGAAAAGCAGTATTTCCTTCTCCCCCGAATACGAAGCCGGGAAGAAAAAAAACAGCCATACCAAGTATCCGAATCCCCGCTAACAAATCTATTTTTCGACAAATGTTCATGCTTTTTAACAAATCCACCCGTGATTTTAAAATTCCCCGCTCCCCTCGTCCCTCTTGCCGCTTACCCCTTCCCCCATTAGCCCCATCCGGGCAATAGCTGCAAGAGAAAGTTGAGGCCCGTCCCAACAATCAAGGTAACAATAATCATAATAAGCGCAGACTTCATCATCCCGGTTACTCCCAGCTCTTTGACCATAACCGCGAAAGTAGCCACACAGGGAAAATACATTGCCAGAACCACACTGGCTACAACAACCTGCCTCACATTCATTCCCAACGGAGCAAGCATACCAACGGCAACATCTTTTCTCAAGAATCCGATAACCAGCCCTCCTACAGCTTCACCGGGAAGCCCGAGAAGTCCGGAAACAAACGGCTCGCATACCCGCCCGACAAACCCTATGATGCCGGTCGCATAAAGAATATTGACAACCAGCACACCAAACAAAACCCAGGGAACGGCTTCGCGCACGAACCATATCATCCGCATCATGACCTTCTTGCCTATGCCTTTCCAGTAGGGAATTCGATACGGAGGCACGTCCATAAGAATCTCCGGGCTTTCTCCCCCCATAAACCGGTTCATCAGCAATCCCAGGACGACCCATACAAATAACAGTGTCA
>CAYTRK010000422.1:0-2023 GCA_964440205.1 uncultured Victivallaceae bacterium | reverse complement strand
ATGTGGGACGTAGAACGTGGGAGGGGGGAGGAATATCCAATGATGAACACGGAATGTCCAATGATGAAGGAAGAAGGGAAGAGTTAACTACGAAATGCGCCAAAGGACGCGAAAAAGGGAGGGGGATGTGATGTGGGAGGGAGGAAAGTGTAGAACGTGGGACGTAGTACGTGGGATGTGGGATGGGGTAAGAGGGGGAGAAGACCCGGGTAAGCAGGTCGGGTAAGTGTATCCGAGTAAGAGGAGCGATTAAGTGTACGGATTCAGACACTTAACCGCAATTCTTAACCGCCACCCTTAACCGTATACCCTTACCCGACTCACTTAACCCGCATATCTCACAGAATTCCTGCTGCGAGCGCGGAAGGGATGTGGGACGTGGGGGATGATGTGGGAGGGAGGAGAGTGTAGAACGTAGGATGTAGAATGTGGGATGGGGGGAGGGGAGTTTTGAACCGCTAATTTGGCGAATTTCGGGGAATCTCAGATACTGCGGGCCTCAACGAACTCTTCTGGATAAGAGAAGATAAGTGGAGATGAGTGGTTTCCTCCTCTTTTTTTTATTCGCATGATCCGCGTAATTCGCGGTTAAATAGTTTTCTGTGTTCTTAATCGACTAAACGACATTTTGTTATATGCTGCTGACAATAGAAATTATTATAGTACTTGTTCTTGCCTATACATGGCTGGTTTATCCTTTTGTTATACGAAAGCTCGCCGGTCGCCGGCCGGTTCGGGAACCTGCGCAACCCGCAACTGACGAATCTTTGCCACGTGCCGCTGTCCTTCTTTCCGCGCATGAAGAGGAGGCAACCATTGCTGCGCGTCTGGAAAACCTTCTTGAACTGGATTATCCCTTTGAGAAACTGCGGATTTTCGTGGGCATCGACGGAGGCAGCGATAATACGGGTCGGATCGCAGAGTATTTTGCAAAGAAGCACAGAAGAGTACATAGCCTTATAAGCCCTGAAAACCGCGGCAAGTCAGCCATGCTTAAAGATCTTGTGTCGATGGCGGAAGCCCGGGAACCGGATACAGAAATACTTGCCTTCACTGATGCCAACGTATTTTTTCACCAAAACGCGTTGCGGCTTATGGCGCACCGATTCGCCGATCCTTACACTGGCGGAGTATGCGGCAGGCTGGTTTTGACTACTCCGAAAGGTTCATTCAGCCAGGAAAGCGCATACTGGAAGTGGGAAACTCGCATGAAACTTGCCGAAAGCGGCATGGATTCATGTCTTGGCGCCAACGGGGCGATATACGCCATAAGAAAAGGCGTCTTCTGGGAACAGCTTCCGGCCAATACGGTCGTAGATGATTTCGTAATAGGGATGAAAGTCCGTGAGAGCGGGCTCAAGATGGTTTTCGAGCCCGCTGCAGTTGCTGAGGAAGAGGCGCCGGGCCGTATCCGTCAGGAATGGAGCAGGCGAGTCAGAATAGGGTCGGGCGACTACCAGGCTCTTGTTTTATGCCGGGCCTGTCTTCTGCCTCGGTTTGGAAAATTCGCGTTCATGTTCTGGTCCCACAAAGTTCTCCGATGGTTTACGCCGCACCTTTTTATTGTTCTTCTGATCCTGTCCGGCATTGCCATTGTTTTTGCCCCCGGACAGGTGTTGTGGTCAGACTTTTCAATGGTAGTTCGCAATCCGGCCTGGGGGCCTCATTTTGTGATTCTGCTGCTGTTTCTCGTGCTTGTGATTTGTGCAGGCATTGGAAGACTTGCAGCCCGGCTTCCGCTGCCCGGCAAGCGATTGTTTGCAATGTGCGATCACTTCGTATCTATGCAGGCAGCGCTGTTTGCCGGATTCATCCGTTTCTGCACAGGACGCCTGTCGGGAACATGGCAACGCACTTCCCGGTCTTAACAGGTTTGGGATCACGGATGGGATGGGGGGAGTGGGTTTGTGCGGGAGGGGAGAGAATATCCAATAATCAACACGGAATGTTCAATGATGAAAGGGGAAAGGGGAAGGGGATGTGAGTTGGTGAGTTCGTGCGTTTGTGTGTTTGTGGGGAAGTG
>CAYTRK010000421.1:0-2042 GCA_964440205.1 uncultured Victivallaceae bacterium | reverse complement strand
CTCACACCCGTCTCCGGTACGCTTTCATTCTTTTCATTCGCGATTTACCAGAACCCACGGGCGCTCGATTAATTCAGCAAACTGCGCGGCCATGTTTAATTTCATTCGCTTTCCGGCTCCCAGCCCCGTTCATCGGTCGTATCCATACTGCTTCCCAGCATCTCCACGCTCTCGCTACGAAATCCTGTGAGATATTCGGGCTAGACAGGTTAAGTTATGTCCGGGAGTAATTCCACAAAAAATCACAATACCATGAATTTGAAATCCCGGAATCAGTGAATGCAGCATTCTCTCTTTTTCAGTTTTGCCGCCATATTTCGCGTACCTCGTTGGCGCTAAAATTCTTACGCGAAATGACGGGGTATTTTGAGGCGAGTTCGCTGAATATCGCTTTGACATTCAAAAAGCCGTATGGTAAACAATAAATTAGACAAATTTGGGCTCAAAGCGAAAACACAAAGATGTAACCAAACCCTGATATAGATTCCAGGGGATCAAAAGAGGCTCAATGAGCGCAAAATCGGGGACAGAGACGGAATCAAAAAAGAAGGAACGAAAATATATGACAGTCAAAGAAATACTGGACAACTCAAATACTGCAGTCAGTTTCGAGTTTTTTCCTCCGAAAACAGAGGCAGGATGGGAAAATCTGTTTCATACCATATCGGATTTGATGCCTCTTAAGCCCTCGTATGTAAGCGTTACCTACGGAGCAGGCGGATCAACCAGGGCAAAGACTCATGAACTGGTGGTCCGGGTCCACAGAGAAACTGACATACCTGTGGTGGCTCATCTTACATGCGTAGGCTCGACAGAAAAGGAAATCGGCGCAATTCTGGAAAAATACCAGGAAAATGGGATTCGTAATATTCTGGCATTGCGAGGGGATACTCCAAAGGACAACCCTGACGTCGAATGCTCATCTTCCGACTTCCCATACTGCGCGGACCTGGTTCGTTTCGTCAAAAAACGCTTCCCTGACATGGGAGTCGGTGTTGCGGGCTTCTGCGAAGGCCATCCTGAAACTCCCAACAGGCTGAAAGAAATGGAATATCTTAAAGCAAAGGTAGATGAGGGGGCCGACTATATAGTAACCCAGCTCTTTTTCACAAACCGTGACTACTACGACTTTGTAGAACGTTGCGAGATGGCCGGAATAGAAATCCCTGTTATCGCCGGAATCATGCCGATCACTTCAAAGAAAAGCATGTATCGAATGGCGGATTTAGCAGGCGGAGCCCGTATACCTGCGGCGCTGCAAGGAGCCGTGGAACGGGCCCAGGGCAAGGAAAGAGTGAAAAACGTTGGGATCCACTGGGCAACGGAACAGGCCAGAGACCTGATACATAACAACGTGCCAGGGATTCACTTCTACACTCTGAACACATCCCTGGCTTCGCTGACTATCTGCGAGTCGCTGGGCTTCAGGAATTACCTGGCCTTATCTGCCTGACTTCCGCAAGACTGCCCGGCAGATTATGAGTTCTCGTCGATATAGCTTTCAATATCGAACTTCGACCGGCAGCCGTTATAGCTCATATACCTGATCTTGCCGTACACCGGCCTTTCCGTCCAGGCCCGGTCATGCACGCCGCCGATGGCCCACGCAACACCGACGTAGCCGTTCGGGTCCCTGCCGTCCAACTCGTACTTGTCATTCAGATAGATTGCAATTTCCTGCGCCTCCGCAGGTGAATCGGTCCACTCCAGGATCTTCTTTGCCCAGTACATGCGCATATAGCCGTGCATTTTCCCGGTATTGACCACCTGTTTCTGGGCGGCATTCCAGAGGCGGTCGTGGGTTCGGGCGTTTTCAAACGTGTCACTGTCATAATTATACTCCCTTGTGTCCGCGCCGTGCCGGTCCAGGGTCTCCAGCGCCCAGGAAGGGAATGCTTCTACGCTGTCGTATCCGGGAGTATGGAAACAGTAGTTGTCGGAAAGTTCGCGCCTCACGATGAGCTGCTCAAGGAAGGCCTCCTTGTCATCGTTCGGCGCAGAAGCTTTCCCGACCTCCAGCGCTGCTGCCTGGGCCGATATCT
>CAYTRK010000420.1:0-2048 GCA_964440205.1 uncultured Victivallaceae bacterium | reverse complement strand
CTCGAGGCCCGAGAGGTTGAGGGCTGCAGGTTCCTGGCCGACTAAGGAACGCAGCGACATAGGCAAACTCTCGATTTCCATTTTGCTGTCTTCACTTAGCACCACGGCATGCTCTACAGCGTTTTCGAGTTCACGCACGTTGCCGGGCCAGTCATAAGCCTGCAAAACCTCCAAGGCGTCGCGAGAAAAGTGCTTCTTCCCGCTGGCGTCCAAACTCTCCAGGAAATGTTCGATAAGAGGGGGAATATCGGCGCGCCGCTCGGACAGGGGCGGGACAAAAATCGGCACGACATTCAGTCGATAATACAGATCGGTGCGAAACGAGCCGTCCGCCACCATTTCTTCGAGGTTGCGGTTGGTGGCGGCAACAACACGCACATCGACCGTGCGGGTCTGGGACTCCCCGACCCGCTGCATTTCTCCGGCCTGGAGTACGCGCAGTAATTTCACCTGCATAGCGGGGGATATTTCGCCGATCTCATCAAGAAAGAGCGTCCCTTTGTCGGCAATCTGAAAACGTCCTTCACGATTTTCTTCAGCGCCGGTAAAGGCGCCCTTTTTGTGTCCGAAAAGTTCGCTCTCGAGAAGGTTTTCCGGAAGGGCCCCACAGTTGACCGTAACCAGCGGTTTGTCGCACCGTGGGCTCTGCTGGTGTATGACCGATGCCAGCAGTTCCTTTCCGGTTCCACTCTCCCCTGTTATAAGCACGGTCGCTTGTGAGTCGGCAACCTTTCGAGCTCGTTTCAAAACTGTCTGCATCTGCTTGCTGGCTGCCACGATATTGGCCATACTGAACCGTTCATCCAACTGCTCACGCAGGCGCTGGTTCTCAGCCTGTAAATTCTGGGTCTCGCAGCAGCGTTTGACCAGAATTTTCAGTTCGTCCATGGAAAAAGGTTTTATCAGGTAATCGTAAGCGCCCTTCTTCATGGCCTCCACCGCCGTCTCCGCCGAAGCGTAGGCAGTCATCATAATAACGCTTATGTCCGATTCGGCCTGTCGCAGATGTTCCAAAACGTCCAGTCCACTCAAACCGGGCATTTTTAAATCGCAGAGGACAACGCTGTATTGTTTTTCCGAGAATACCTGCAGGGCTTCTCTCGGATCGTCTGTAATATCAACATCATAGCCCTCACGCACCAGCACATGCTTGAGCGCTTTGCACATTTTGAGTTCGTCATCAATAATCAACAGAGAGACTTGCATAGACCGTGTTATTCCTCGAAAAATACCTTATCGCGCCTATCAGCTTATCATGCATGCAAGATTCGTGACAATCGCTTTTTCGAGGGCAATTGGACAAGTACAGGTAGATTCTGACCCACCCCCTTTTCGATATTTGCGTTGTTGCTGCCCGAAATCGGCTTGGCCGGACTCTTGCAGGATATCGGCAAGATGTTCATCCCCGAGGAATTATTGAACAAGCCCACCAAACTGCTCCCCGAGGAATGGAGCATTATTGAAAATCATACGCTGCAGGGGGCGCGATTCCTGATAGGCATCCAAAAGATGCCGCGTCTGGCGCCGCTGGTGGCTTACGAACACCACATGCATTATGACAAGAGCGGATATCCGAGAGCCAGCGACTCGTACCAGGTCAATATCGCCAGCATGATCACTTCACTGGCTGATTTCTATGACGCGCTGACGACAACTCGACCTTACAAACGCACCATAGCGCCGAATGAAGCCGTCGAGATGATGGCCAAGATGGAAGATAAAAAAATGGAGCCCCGGCTCAAAATATTGTTCCTGGAAATGCTGGGGCCATACCCCATCGGCTCAATCATGCGCCTGGATGACGACTCCATAGCGATCGTTACTGAACCAAATCGCTCCAACCCGCAGCGGCCCATGCTTATGCGTATTTTCGGTAAAAACGGGCTACGCCTCCAACAGAGAGCGCCTGTCGACCTGTCAGAAAAAGACGGCGACAAGCGTTACAAGCATCATATCCGCGAATTTGTTGATCCGGAAAAATTTGAGATTGAACCGGCCGATGTGCTCAAGGATTTGGCTTTTTCCGCTTCGGTTTCACCTTGAGATCA
>CAYTRK010000419.1:1022-2056 GCA_964440205.1 uncultured Victivallaceae bacterium | reverse complement strand
GTAATAGCTCTGAGATAGGCGGAATCGTGTTAGGCGGCGTGGTCCGGCTAATACGTTGTTATGCGGCTAGCACCTTGACATACCAAATAAGGTATATATCCTATTCGGGATGTGGTCGATCTTTGAGCATAAGCGTCTAGACAAGCAGCTTGCAAAGGCGCCGCTTGAAGTCCAGAAGCGCTATGAGAAGTGGAAAGATATTGTTGAGATTTCCGGGCCCGAGGGGCTGAGGCTCATTCGAGGCTTTAGAGACGAGGCCCTTCGCGGAGACTGGAAAGGCTATCGTTCATCTCGTCTAAATCAGCAATATAGAGCCATCTACAGAGTTCATGGCGATCGGCTAGAGGTTGTTGTTGTAGAGGTAACACCTCACGACTATCGCAGGAGGTCTTAATGAGCGAAATTCGTAAAGCAAGGCGCCGAGTGGCGGTTTCGCCAGGAGAGTCCGTTCGCATCATTCGCGAACTGCAAGAACTCAGTCAGAATCAGCTCGCAGATCTAGCTGGTATGCCTCAGTCTACGATTTCTGCCATCGAGCGCGGCCGTGTGAATCTAGGAGTTGATCGCGCAAAAACATTGGCACGTGTATTGAAGTGTCATCCGGCGGTGCTTGTTTTCCCAGGCTGGGATGTGAATGCGGAATCCGCAGCATAACAAGGCCAAGCATCGGGACGCGCATACTGCGCGCCCTTGTTGGCGGCGTTAGGGCCTCTATGAGCACGATCCAAGATTTCTCAAACGAACTACGAATGCTTGTAAGTCCGAGGGGAAGACCCTTCGTTTGCGATGGCTCACCACTGGAATGCAGAGTTTTCCTGGTTGGTGCAAATCCAGCCACAGAAATGTCCCGGCCTTTTTGGGATTTTTGGAGCGATACGAATGGCTTCGATAAAGAGGCATGGTTCAGTCAGTACCTTGCCGACCGTGCAAATGCACCGTTGAAGCCGGGAAAGAAACGGCGAAACCCAATAAGCAACACGAGGCAGCGGCTGGGCTGGATTATCGAAGAGGCCAATCCTGTGTCATGTTTAGAG
>CAYTRK010000419.1:0-1012 GCA_964440205.1 uncultured Victivallaceae bacterium | reverse complement strand
ACCGAGAAACTGGCGGAACTTGGCGCAAATCAAAGGACAACCCATATTTTCGAGTTCCTCGTACGGAAACTGACGCCCATACTGTTAGTTCCTCACGGAAAAGACGCCCGAGAATGTATCGAATCGCTTGCAGGCATAGCACTGCCCGAGAATGAGATCATAAGTACCAATGTGCTTGGTCACTCAGTAAAGGTGCTTCCTGTATCTCACCTTTCGAGAGGTTGGTCACAAGCCGCCGCTCGAGAGCTTGGCAGAAAAATTGGAAAGCTAGTCGCAAATGAATGCACCTAACAAGAACCGGCAGTTCGCCCCTGCGGGGCCGGACGCCAAAACCGCTACGCGGTCTCGGCGCCGCTGCGGCAAACGTTAGGTGCCTCTCGGGCATCGCACATGGGTATGACTCCAGATAACTTCCTGACCTCTTTTGTCGAAGGTAACTTTGACGATTGTCAGGCTAATCCAGGTTGTATCCGGCGTGCCTTCAATGCCGCGGTGGCGGCGTCACAACTGGCAGACCACTTTTTTCAGTACAATTTACGCCATAATCCTGAGTCCATCAGTGAGTACTCTTCCATCGGTCCATATGTCGAGTACCTCACCAAAGAAACTGATGGCGCTTTTAAAGATATAAGGAGCATTGCCAACGCATACAAGCATCTCTATACGGATCCAGAGTCCAATTACGGTGCTCACTCCAACGTAGATTCATCTGGTGCTATTGAATCAATACTACTAAGTGATGATCCTAATCTCTCTAAAGTTGAGGAAGAATACTTATCGGATCAGCCTATGGTTGTTTTCACTCGTAGAGATGGAAGCACTCTCGAATTTCTTCCAGTATTGGAGCAGGTCGTCGCTTACTGGAGGTCTTCTCTGCGAAAGCACCTAACAAGTCAAGGCAGCAGGGGCGCTTCGCGCCGGGACCCGCTAACGCGGGCCCCTGCTTGAAGCGTTATGCGCCACGGCACTGTCAATCTATTGTTGCATGGATACCGTGTATCCATTAATATGC
>CAYTRK010000418.1:0-2059 GCA_964440205.1 uncultured Victivallaceae bacterium | reverse complement strand
ACTACGAGGACAATATTCGGGCATCTGAAAGCCGGATTCGCGATGTTGATGTGGCGAGGGAGACCACCGAGTTCTCCAAGTACCAGATCCTGACCCAGGTCGGTACTGCCATGCTCGCACAGGCAAATCAGCTCCCGCAGGGGGTTATCCAGTTGCTTGGATAATAAATGTCTATCGTATGGCATTCGGGTACTCGGAAGGACCGGCCTACGGGCCGGTCCTTTCTTTTGTGCACGGTTATCAAAGGCATGAATATTGCTTCATGAAGATGACGAGGTTGCAAAATGGAAAAAATTTCCGTAAAGATGCACTTTCTTTTCGAAGGCTGCTGAAGAAAAGGAGCAATTATGTCTGATATCCATATGGGTGGCATGGTTTCCGGGCTGGATACGGAAAATATCATCGAGAAAATTCTTTCCCTCGAGATTGAAAAGATTGAGACGAAGCAGGAGAAGAGGGTAGACCTGGAGGCGGATGTTGCTTCATGGAGCAGCATAAGCTCTACGATGTCTGGCCTGACAAGTTCTCTGGATAAGTTGCGGTCAATGGATACTTGGGACCAGATGTCAGCTAGTGTTACCGACAGCTCCAAAATGACGGCCTCTGCCTCCTCCGGGGCTGTAGAGGCCAACTATTCGATTGAAATATCACAACTGGCGAAGGCTCATAGCGTATCTTCAGATACAGCATCCGACCTGGGGCTTGCCGATGAGAATACAACGCTGGTTGGAACGGTCCCCGGATTGAATGATGGAGATGTTTTCAAGTTAGGTACGGGTTTAAATGCACAGGAAATACAGATTGGCAGCGATGATACGCTTACAACTCTTGCGCAGAAGATCAACACCGCTTCGGCATCTGTTGACGAATCAGAGAGAGTCGATGCAGTGATTCTTGATACCGGGACAAGCGCGAGGCTTGTTGTTACCCGCAAGAATACAGGTGGAGACGACATTGCTTTCAGCGAGCCTGATAATCCTGCGCAGACGCCTTTGCAGGAGCTGGGTATCTTTTCCGCTTCAGCAACTTATGCCGCGGGCAATGAGCTTATTGCCGCGCAGCAGAATCAGTTTTCCGTTAATGGTGTAACAATGAACAGAGACAACAACAGTGGAATAACCGATGCTATTCCGAACGCGACGTTGGATCTTCTGGGTACAGACACTTCGGGTAATCTTTCTTTGACAATAAGCAGAGATACGGCTACAGCCAAGGCTGCAATAGAGGATTTTATCAGCAAGTACAATGCGGCGGCGGCGGAGATGGAGTCTTCTATTTCCGTTGATCTCAGTGATCCAAAAAATCCGGTTACTGGTCCTCTTCAGGGTGACAGACTGGTGTCATCTATATTGCAGAATATGCGCAAACTCGCAACAGAGCTTAAATCCGATTACATGGACAGCACAAATGCTTCGTATACATACAATGGCAATTCGGGGATTATGGATAGCCTGGATGATATAGGGCTATGGACTACTGGCAGGAGCAATCGACTTTCGGTGAATGACTCGGCCAAGCTGGATTATATGCTTGATAATCACTTTGATAAGGTAGAGCAGCTATTTCGCGGTGTTAACGTTGAAAACGAAGGTTTGAGGGGTGGTGTTGCCAGGGACTTGTACGATTATTCTTACAGCGTCAGCAGTTCAATGACCGGGGAAATTGACAGGCGTATTGAGCATCTTGAAGATAATATAAGTGATTATGACGTTCTTCTGGAAAAAATGTATGATGACCTTGACAGGCAAGAGGAAAGGCTCTGGAAGGATTTTGAGGTAATGGAAAACGCCATTGCTTCAATGCAGCAGGAAACAAGCTGGATGGTTGCACAGCTCGGGTCCTAACCCGCATATCTCACAGAATTCCTGCTGCGAACGCGGATAGCGCCACTGCGACGGCACGAATTGACAAACCGCCAGATTGCAGTATGTCTATACGGCTGCTCCGGCGTTTCACCAATTCGCGCCCCCGCAGCAGCGCTCTCCACGCTCTCGCTACGAAATCCTGTGAGATATGCGGGTTAACCGCTCGCTACTAGTCGCGTGTACGAGTACGTTTT
>CAYTRK010000417.1:0-2063 GCA_964440205.1 uncultured Victivallaceae bacterium | reverse complement strand
CGATCCCTGACGGCCTGTAGCAAAGCCGAGATGCACAGGTTGCGGGTTCTGCGCACAGGATACCTTCAGCGGCGCGTGACGACGCATGAGGTCAAGCACAGGAAACATACATCATCGTAAGTGTTTCTCCGCCATGAGTCGCTGCAGTAAGTTTTTGGGCCGATGTGTAAGCGTTTTTCCGCCTGTCTCCCAGGAGGAAGATCGCAAGATTGGCGGTAATTGTTTTTCTTGACTATTGCCGTATCGTAACTATATTTCTCATATCGTAACCATTTTTCAAAGGGACGCCATGAACGAAAGCACAATGAAGGAGCCATCGGCGAAGCCTGCTGGGTACACCGCTCTGACAGAGCGATTCGGCTTGGATGTGATCCCAAACTGGCATGTGTCCATGATCGTGACAGGCAGCACCCACAGAGTCAACTCGACCGCAGGGCTTGTTGAGGAGGTCTATCCTGCAAAGTACTGGCCGGGCGACAAGGTGGGAGATCATCTTGAGTTCGCACTCAAATACGACGGTACGAATCTCGCCATTCTTGCCAACCTGTTCCAGGCCATCGCGATGGACAATGTCCTTGACTACATCAAATCGAAACCCATTGGGAAGTACGCCCGCCGGACGTGGTTCCTGTACGAGCTTCTGACGGGCAGGCGACTGCCTGTGGATGATTTGACGAAGGGGAACTACGTTGATCTCCTTGAGACAGATGAATATTACACGGCGATTCGCCCTCATTTTGTGCGCCGCCAGCGAATCAGAAACAACCTGTTGGGAGACGCGCAATTCTGTCCGACAATCCGACGGACCGATGCGTTGCGCGGATTTGAAGAGGCCGATCTGCCTGCGCGATGTCAGAAGATCGTGTCGAGCTATTCGCCCCAGTTGCTGAAGCGGGCCATGAGTTACCTCTACACAAAAGAAACCAAGTCTTCCTTCGAGATCGAACACATCAAGCCCAACTCGACTCGAACAGAGCGGTTCATTGCACTGCTTCAACTGGCCGAGAAGGAGGACTTCTGCGACAAGGACCGTTTACTCGACCTGCAGAACCGCATCGTCGATCCACGTTTCCGGGACACGGATTATCGAACCGAACAGAATTACGTGGGAGAGACAGTCGGGCCGCAGAAGGAGAAGGTTCATTTCGTCTGCCCAAAACCCGAAGATTTGGTCGGGATGATGGATGGACTGATTGCGGCCCACAAACGGATGGACGCGGGTGAAGTACACGCTGTGGTCCATGCTGCCGCCGTGGCGTATGGGTTCGTTTTTCTGCACCCTTTCGAGGATGGGAATGGCCGCATTCACCGGTTCCTGATCCACAACATCCTGGCCCGGCGCGGGTTTACCCCCGCAGGCCTGATTTTCCCCGTGTCTGCGGCCATGCTGAAGGACCTTGCCGACTACGACGTATCGCTGGAGTCGTTCTCCCGCCCGCTGATGACGCTCGTGGAGTACTCGATGGATGATCAAGGCAGGATGACCGTGCAGAACGAAACGGCCCACTGGTACAGGTTCATCGACATGACGCCACAAGCGGAAGCCCTGTTCAGGTTTGTCGAGCAGACCATCGACACCGAACTTGTGGAAGAACTGGCATTCCTGGCGAACTACGACGAGACCAAGAAAGCCATCCAGGAGATCGTTGACATGCCGGACCGCAAGATTGATCTCTTCATCCAAGCGTGCTTGCAGAACAACGGCCGGCTCTCCACGCGGAAACGCACCAGCTACTTCGAGTTCTTGTCGGACAGGGAAGTGGCACACATGGAGAATGCCATTCGATCCGTCTACGGCAATCGTGATGCGCAGGGCTGAGCAAAGCTACGGATGCGATTATTGGCTTCCCTTCGGTTTCCGAGGATCCGGGGCCGCCTGAGCAGATCGGACGCCGGGAGACGGCTGCCAATGTCAGGCGCAAGTGGATCGCATGACAAAGACATGCGGCAGCGGGGTCAGAGTACCAGGAAAAGGTCAACAGTAAATTTTGATTAATTTTGAGACAAAAATATCCCTGTCCCTCTTGCGGCTGTTTTTTTCAAACATTGCTTTTAAAGGGTTT
>CAYTRK010000416.1:0-2065 GCA_964440205.1 uncultured Victivallaceae bacterium | reverse complement strand
GGCACATATAAAGAACCGAATTAACCCACAGATTCTGCTGAGGAGGCTTTTTTTTGAATCTGTCTGACAGGTTTAAAAATAGAACAGGCTGACACATGATATGTTAGACAGGACAGAAAAACAGGCTTTTGCTCCAAATCGTATTTTGCTGGCGTTTCCAGTCTTTGAGCCAGGCTATAGGGTGTTCGGCGAGTTCGAGCCTTTGGCTTTGGAAATACTCGTTGCCATTGCCAAAGAAGAAGGAATTGAAAATATAGACCTGATTGACGAACGATGGGATGCCGGTGGCATGGAGCGCGCGCACAGAAAAGGCGAAACGCCGGATATTATAGGGCTTACCAGTCATGGTTATTCAAATATTGACTATGTGAACGCAAGCATACGGCGGGCTCGAAAGCTGTGGCCGCGATCGGTTATTGTTCTTGGCGGGGGACAGTCAACGGTAACGCCGGACCTTTTCGCGAGGGAATCTCTGGATTATCTTGTGATCGGACCGGGAGAGAAAATCTGGCGGTCATGGTGCCGCAATGCCCCATCGAGACAGAATTCATGCAGTATAGTGCAACAGAAGAATGTCGACCCGACTTACCGTATTCCGACCCCAGACCGCGCCTGCACAGAGCGATATCGCAAACATTACTGCATTTCATTCCCGCGCACAAGAGCGGGATCTGTTGTTCTTACGCAGGGCTGTCCGCATAGGTGCACATTTTGTATTATCTGGAAAGGGGCGCTGGGCAGGTACCGGGTCAGGCCGGTTGATGACATTGTAGAGGACTTGCGCTCAATAGACGAGGAACTTATCTATATTGCTGATGACAACACTTTCGCAAACCCGGTGTTTGCGGAAAAGCTGGCATTGGCAATCCGCGACGCTGGCATTAGAAAACGCTTCATTACGTACGGTCGCAGTGATCAGGTCGTTCAACATCCGGAACTTTTTGAGTTATGGAAGGAGATCGGGCTTGAGTTTCTTACCATCGGGGTGGAATCAGTTGACGATGATATTCTGAAAAATATGAACAAGAAGACTTCGGTAGACACACATCGCAAAGCGCTTAGCATTATCAAAAGAATTGGCATTAACTCTGTGCCCCATTTTCTTATAACGCCTGATATGGCGGAGCAGGATTTTGATAAAATCAAAGCTTTTATCAAAGAGGAACAACTTGATTTCCCTGTTATTATCCCTTTGACGCCTGTTCCCGGAACACAGGATTTTGACTTTTATTTGCGGGAAGGACGTTTGCTGACGCTGGAACAGCGTTTCTACACATTTGCCTTCAACGTTACCCAACCTGAACACGGCTCGGTTGCGGACCATAATCGTCGCTATGATAATTTGTTGCGGTGGGCTTGGAGTTGGGAGCGATACTTCTATGATCGCTGTGGCGGCATGTCATTAGGCCATTTCCTGGGCAGGTGGCTCATGATCCGGGTTTATATCCAAACCCTAAAGAGAGGGCGCAGATTGATAGAAAAGAACAGCAAGACTCACGTCGACTTTCTAGAAATACAAAGAAGCCTGGATAATCTACAATTGATAGACCCGGGCAAGATTTAACGCGCCTCGTTTTTCGCTAGACGTTCCAGGTAACTGGTCGAGATCAGGAAGTCGGAAAAGAGAATGCGTTGTCGGGAATTAAGATGGGAAGAAACTGCGGGATACTTTGAAGAAAAGAATAACTACGAAATACCCGCCTTTGATCGAGTAGCTACGGCGGGCGGGGTTACGGAGAGGGAAAGAGGAGAGAAAAAGAGGAAGATTAAAACTACTAAAGGCGCGAAAGAACGCGAAAAAAGAAAAGATGCCGGAGCAGTGCTCCGTTAATTTAGCGTGCTTCAGCGTATTTCGTAGTTTTAATCTTCCTCTTATTCTTTGTGCTCTTTGCGTTCTTTCTGGGGAGATTGTTTCTTTTTGTGGTTTTCTCCCGTATTCTGGTAAAAATGCATTGACAGTTTGCGGATTTGAGGTAAAAATGCCAACTATGTTTACAAGAAGGCTTACATTTCCTGAGGGAAGCTTCTTCCTTTTTGGTCCGCGTGGCACTGGAAAGTCAACATG
>CAYTRK010000415.1:0-2071 GCA_964440205.1 uncultured Victivallaceae bacterium | reverse complement strand
ACACTTAATCGCTCCTCTTACTCGGATACACTTACCCGACCTGCTTACCCGGTCTTCTTCCCCTTGCCCCTTCTTGGCGAAGCCAACCCCATCGAATGATCGGGGCCACATCCCTTCCCCTTTTCGCGTTTTTTTAGCGCCTTTCGTAGTTAAAGTCTTCCCTTCTTCTCTTTTTCTCTTTCATTCGCGCCTGCCTGTGCGTCGCACGCAGACAGATGCATTCGCGCAATTAGCGGTTCCTAAATCTCACCGTCCCCCCAACAGTGCCCTCGCATGCTCCACCGCCACTTTAGTCGGGTCCCCGCTCAGCATCCTCGCTATCTCGTTAACCCGTTCCTCGTCGCTGATCGGACTTATCTGCGAATACGTCCGTCCCTCGTGTACCGTTTTGCGGACCGCCAAATGCGTGCCCCCGTGTGCCGCGACTTGAGCAAGGTGCGTGATGCACACAACCTGGTGGTTCCCGGCAATGCCTGCAAGCTTGCTGCCGATGGCATTGCCCATTTCACCGCCCACATTGGTGTCGATCTCGTCGAAGACCAGCACCGGTATGCGGTCGTGTAGTGCAAGGACAGCCTTGACCGCAAGCATCACCCGCGAGATTTCGCCGCTTGAGGCAATAACTCGAAGCGGTCTCTCCGGCTCGCCTACGTTTGGCGCAAAGCCGAACTCGATATTATCAATCCCCGATCGTGTCGGCTCGCCGGGTGTAAGATCAACTGTGAACATCCCATGCTCAAACCCCAGGTCGCGAAGCTGGACAGTGATAGATTTAGCCAGCTCATTTGCCACCTTGTTCCGCGCATCGCTCAGCTTCTCGCCTTCTATCCGGACTTCTTCTTTTGCTTCGGCCAGTTCTTTCTTAAACTTTTCAATTCGCTCGTTTCGTGTCGACAGTTCCTCAAGCCGTTCTTTTGTCTTAGCCAGGTGTTCTTTTGCCGATTCTATTGAGCCGCCGTACTTCCGTTTCAACTTCTGCACCAGCGCCATGCGGTCTTCCAGCCATTGCAGCCTTTCCTGGTCTGTTTCAATTGACTGGGCGAAGCCGGCGACCGAATCCGCCAGCTCGCGGAGCTGGATATTAACCGATTCTGTTTCTTCCCGCCACTGCGCTGCCTCGTCTGTCAGCCTGGAAAGTTCCGCCAGTGCGTTTTGCGCTGCGACGACTGTTGAAAATGCGGAATTGTCCGATTCCATCAGCGCCTCGTTCACTGTGTTGGCCAGTTCGATTATTCTGTTCGCGTTCGCGGCAACGCGATGTTCCTCGTCAAGGTTCCCGTCTTCCTCCGACAGGTTGGCATCCTCGATTTCTTTGACCTGGTATGACAGGAAGTCGATTTGTTCCGCCACCTGTTCGTCATCGCTGTCCAGTTCCGCAATACGTCCTTTTAGTTCCTGCATCCGGTTATATAAATCCTCGTAGGAGTTGCGGCCTCCCCATAGGTGTCCGTACGAATCCAGTAGGTCGATCTGGTTTTCCTGGTGCAGCAGCGACTGGTGGTCGTGCGGCCCGTGCATATCCACCAGCAGATCGCCGATACGCTTGAGGGTCTGGACTGTTACCGGCGAATCGTTGATCAGGTTCTTGCCCGAGCCTTCACTTGCCACGATGCGCCGGATAACCAGATTACCGTCCTCGCAGGGGTCCAGCCCGAGATCCTCCAGGATTCCGTCGACCTCGGAGGAATCCGCCAGTCGGAAGGCTGCTTCCACCCCGCACTTCTTTTCGCCCGACCGGATCATGCTCTTGTCCGCCCGTTCACCAAGCACCAGTCCCAGCGCCCCTGCCAGGATTGATTTGCCCGCGCCTGTTTCTCCAGTAATCACATTAAGCCCGGCCGACAGATCAACTCTGACGTTCTCGACAATAGCAAAATTCTTAACTCTCAAAGTTACCAGCATGGTGGAATTATAATGCCCGCCGCCACCAAATCCAGCATGAAAGCAGAACATTATGAGCCTGCAGTTCCCCTCTCTCCTTTTTCCCGGTACAGCAGGTTATCCCGTAACCTGCTGCCCTTTCGCGCCCTTTCTTTAGTCACGCCGTAGGCCCGGCGAAGGAGGAAGCGCC
>CAYTRK010000414.1:0-2077 GCA_964440205.1 uncultured Victivallaceae bacterium | reverse complement strand
CAACCGCATCGGGTGTGCATTATTACGGCTACAGATATTACTGCCCGGAAATGGGTAGGTGGGTGAGCAGGGATCCGATTGAGGAATGGGGTGGGTTTAACTTATATGCATTCGTCGTTAATTCTCCTCTTGGTGGCAGAGATATCCTTGGATTGGCTCAGAATATTGTACAAATGCTTTCATCCGAAGCTCGAAGTAAATTTACCACACAGATTCGCACAAGTGAAGATGCCGACCTTCTCTGTCCAGTCGAAAGAGACAAGTTGTGGGCTGACCATATGAAGAACCGCCTTTTTCAGCTACAGAATGCAGCCGGTCAATTTGTGCAGCTCGGGCAGCAACTCGTTGAGGACACTCTCGCAAGAACAGTTCCGGGCGTTGGTCATGTTTTGACGGCTAGAGATATTATAACAGCTATTTTAGAGGAAGATTCCGCGCAAGCATTTGCAGAAGCTCTGGCTGCAGTGGCAGGGGAAGCAACTGATAGTGTCATTGAACAAGAGGCAATTGATGAACTTAAGAGAGCTTACGAACAAGCTAAAGAAGAATGGCAAAGAGATGTAAAGACAGCAGAGAATACGCATGTTTACGGAGGCTTTACCCGATGGTCCCTTTGTAGGATAAGTTGGAGATACAATGTTATTGACGGTGGTCGGGCGCACGTTGGGTGTTACTATATGCGTTTTGTCGGAGAGCAACCGGATGAAGAAGGTGCCGCAATGCCTGGTCCTTGTGATTGCGCAGTCATGGCTACAACTGAAGGCACCTTCTCAATAGAAGATATTATTGGAGTTCCCACTGCAAGCGAGATTCACTTTGATGCATGGGAATACCGCGAAATAGGTCGCTGATTGTATGCCAAATCTTTGCAATGTTTTGTTCAGGCTAATCCTCCTTATAGTTGCTTGTGTTTTGCCCGGGTGCATCAAAGGCGAAGATTCAAGGCGCACATCATTGGCACCACAAATTCAAGATTCTGATCTCTGGTTTCCTCAAATCCCGGGTGCGACATGGATTTACAACGTCCCGATGGAAGGCAACCTTCATAGCATGCGCGTGTATATGTTGATTGACGCCAAGGAAGTTGCTACCCTTTTTAATGTCCTTTCAAAAGGAGGCTTACACCAGTTGACCGAGCTGGCAAATGCATTTGCCAGTAGCGATGAGACTGTAGAGCCAGTGCTTGTCTCTTTTGGTGCATTTAGCTTCAGGAGGAATGGAGGGCTTTTGGATACGCGGGTGTTGGCCCCAAAACATCAGCATATCCGTCTTGGTTTTGTTCGTATTGATCAATCAAGAGATCCACCCTGCATCCAGTTCCAAGATATGCATGACTTAGCAGTCGAAAGGAAGAGCGGAGTTTTTAAAGTCAAGCTTTCCGAGACATCCTCAGGTTTTTATGGAAAGCATGTTTTGTCTACGAATAATGTGCCTGGCAAAATTGAAGTAAAAAATTTCAAATTTCAGGATTTGTGGGTTTCGAAGATGCATAGCGGTAAATATTTTCTTTATGTAAAAGGCATCGGTCATTTTGGCGTGTATGTTAATTCTACGTATGCATTTGGCGATTTTGAAGGAGGCAAACCTGAAGATCCCCTAAAGAACAAAATTTTTCCTGAACTGGCATGTTGGCAGCACCTTGTGTATTACCGTTTTCCGAAACAGAATAGTCAAAGTGTGGAGTTTGCTGATGCGAGATATATTGAAGTAACTCATGAGGGTCTTAAAGTTAAATAATGTAGTGCGTTATCAACACCAGCCCTTAGTTTTTAACTTATCACGGTTTTTGACTCTCAGAGAACTGTTTTAGAGTTATTGGGGTCATCCCTCAAGAATCAAGAAAGCGGCGTTGACTGTTCTGAATGATGGTCGCTGATGTATCCCCTTTAGCAGCCATCGCGCCAAGCACCCTATGCGGAATGCCTCCGGCGGCATACGCTCCCGCTGGTCGCTCCTACAGTGCGGGCTCCGCTTGTCGGTGAATCCCAACGCCATCGGTAAAGCGAACGCCGCCCCGACCCGTGACCTGCTGCCGAGCCGTGCGGGAGCGCGCCGGAATGCCGGCAGATCCGCCTTC
>CAYTRK010000413.1:0-2085 GCA_964440205.1 uncultured Victivallaceae bacterium | reverse complement strand
GAGTGATAAAATCAGAACATTATGTTTTTGAACCAATTAGTCCTTGTGCCCTGCGTCTCATATATCGGACCCGGAGCAGGTTTCGCTTTCCTGGGATCGCTCTTCCTTATGCTGCTCGCCGCCGGCCTGGCCTTATTATCTATGCTCTTGCTCCCGCTTCGCTTGCTTCTCCGGCTGTTCAGGAAGCGCCCCACAGGAGGTTCGGCTGAAAAGGTTGTTATTCTGGGGTTCGACGGCATGGACTACGGAACGGCAACAAACCTCATAGCCAGAGGCAAATTGCCTAATCTGAATGCTCTATCGCAAACAGGCTGCTTTACCCCGCTTCAGACTACATGCCCGCCGATATCGCCAGTAGCATGGGCTTCCTTCCTCACCGGAGTGAATCCGGGCAAACACAATATATTCGATTTCCTTTCACGAAACCCGAAGACATACGCCCCGGAGCTGTCCTCCACCAGCATCCGCTCGCATGGGTCAGGCAAACCCGAAATCAAGCTGCTTCGCAAAAGCCGCCCCTTCTGGGCCTTGCTGGGAGAACACGGAATCATGAACTCTGCGCTCAGGGTTCCAATGACTTTCCCGCCGGAAAAAAACCGCGGCCTGCTCCTTTCCGGACTCTCGGTTCCGGACCTGAGGGGGTCACAGGGAAGCTTTACGGTTTTTCAAAGCGAGAAGCCTGATAAAGAATATACCGGTGGCGTCTGCGTCCATGTGACTCCCGCAAAAGGAAAAATCAGAACCCGACTCGAAGGCCCGGAGTCTGGAAATCGAACATTGAGCATACCGCTGAAAATCCAAATCAAAAAAAACGACAAAGCTGTCCTTAAAATCCCCGGACACCGCCCCATCAAACTGATAAAAGGAGTCTATACCGACTGGATCAGGCTTCGCTTCAGGCAGGGCGCCAGGAAAATATACGGCATATGCAGATTTGTTCTCCTCTCCACATCCCCTCAATTCAAACTTTACGCAACTCCCTTGAATATCGATCCGGAACGACCCGCCATGCCGATTTCCCACCCGCCGTATTATTCCCTTTACCTCTCCAGACTCGTCGGCCCGTTCGCTACCCTGGGGCTCGCCGAAGATACATGGGCTTTCAATGAAGGCGTTATCGATGAAAGACTTTTCCTTAAACAGACCTATGATATACAACAGGAACGAGAGCAATTGTTCCTCGAATCGTCAAAAAGAATCAGAAAAGGCTTTTGCGTCACAGTCTTTGACCTTCTCGATAGAGTTCAACATTGTTTTTACGACTGCTCTGAAAAGGAGCCGGAACAACCTTCTTCGCAAATCGAGGAAGCATATATCCACCTGGACAACCTTGTAGGCAAAGTCATGCAAAACACAGGAAAGAACGATTTCGTCGCCGTAATGTCCGACCACGGTTTCACTGCCTTCAAGACCGGAGTGAATATCAACGCCTGGCTTAAACAAAAGGGCTACCTCAAAGAAGAGGAGGACGAATCAGACGGCAACTATTTCAGCAAAGTGAACTGGTCTCAAACAAAGGCCTATGCGGCAGGACTCGCGGGAATCTACCTGAACCTGAAAGGACGCGAAAGCCGGGGCATTGTCAGCGACGAGAAGCGTCCGGTCCTGAAACGCGAAATTGAGAATGCGCTCAAATCGCTTGAAGATCCTGAAACCGGACAACGGGTTGTCCGCGAGATCTACGATAGCGATGCCGCATACACCGGCCCCTATTCATCCAATGCGCCTGACCTGATCGTGGGCTTTGAAAAGAACTATAGAGTCTCATGGGGCTGCGCAACGGGCAACACTTCCGGTCCTGTATTTGAAAAAAATGTCAAACAATGGAGCGGAGATCATTGTATGGACCGCGATGTTGTTCCAGGTGTATTCTTCTGCAACAGAAGACTGAAAGAAAAAGAACTGCGCCCTCACATACAGGACATCGCGCCCACTGTCCTGAATCTGTTCGGGATCAACCCGCCCTCCTACATGGACGGCAAAACGATTGAATTTGAATGAAACAATAAAGAATATTTACCACAAAGAATACAGGATCATCTGCACAATCTGTGGGTTGAAGATGGTATCCGCGCAAGCTAGAAT
>CAYTRK010000412.1:0-2087 GCA_964440205.1 uncultured Victivallaceae bacterium | reverse complement strand
CCTGCGGCAAGTGGCCACTTAGCGATATCATCGCTGACGTGGCTCTTCTTCCTCTCCCCTTCATCATTGAACATTCCGTGTTCATCATTGGATATTCTCTCCCCCCTCTTCTCCCCCTCTCTCCCCACGAACGCACCACTCACCAACGCACAAACTCACATCCCACATCCAACGCCCCACGCTCTTCCCTCTTTCCCCTTACTCCTTAATATCAATAACACTCCCGTTAAAAGTCTCCAGGGTCTTCTGCACAGCAGGATCCTCAAGCAAATCCTTCCTGGTCTTCTTCTCACTCTTCGGCTTCTCACTCTTCGGCTTCTCCTGCCCTGAATCGGACTCCGCCGTCTCCTGCTCCGGCTCAGCCTCGGCTTCTTCCGGCAGCTCATCGATCACCTCAAACTCAACTCTGACCTTTCTCTTAAGCAGAGCGTGCAGAGCCCGTTCCAGCGCATTGCGGTTCCTGGTGGTTTCGAACCTTTCAATACCCTTGGCGCCCTCCGGATCAAATCCAATAGTAACCGAAGCCTCTCCCACCGTCAGCGGTCGCGCATCCTTTAATGCGCTTCTGACAATCACCGACATCTTTGCCGCATGCTCAATTACATCATTCCATTTCGTCTTCAACTTTTTAAGATCCGCTTCCGTATCGCGTCTGCTCTCCGCCTGCTTTTCGACTCTGGCCTCTTTATCATTTTTCGCGCTTGGACGATTTTCAGGTTGCTTCGCGGGACTCGATGTCCGGTACGAAACCGAAGACTCGTGAACCACAGCGTCCTTTCCGCTTCCACCTTGCTTCATTTCATTAATCATAGCCATTATCTGGCCCAGCGAAGCAACGCTCGCTGCTCGGCTGCACCGTATCAACGCTGTTTCCAGAAGCGTCCGCTTTGAAAGCGCATATCGCATCCGGTTCTCCGCCTCAACCAGAATATCGGTAAACCGGAGAATTTTCTCAGTGTCGGTATTCTTCGCCTGCTCCCTCAGCGATTGTATCTCTTCAGACATCAAATCCATGGTCTCCGCGTCTCTACCCACATGCATGCACACAAGCATGTCCCGGAAATACTCAACCAGATCCAGCGTCAACCGCTGCAAATCTTTGCCGCCCTTGTCAAGCTCATCAATACAGCGAAGAATGTCAGGAACTTCCCCGGATATAATATACCCCGCGAGCTGCTGCATTATGCTTCTTGACGCCAGCCCGAAAACCGAAAGCACATCTTCTTCCGCAATCTTCTCCCCTTTAAAAGAAACAAGCTGATCCAGAGCGGACTCGGCATCTCTCAATCCGCCTTCCGAAGCTCGAGCTACGGCAAAAAGCGCGCCATGATCGGCTTCGATTCCTTCCTCACCGCAGATTTTTTCCAGTCGCTCCACAATAAGCTGAACGGGAATACGTCTCAGATCAAACCTCTGACACCGTGAGAGTATGGTCGGCAGAATTTTCTCAGGCTCCGTCGTGGCGAATATGAATTTCACCTGCGGCGGGGGCTCTTCCAGAGTCTTGAGAAGCGCATTAAACGCCGCAGTGCTCAACATATGCACTTCGTCTATGATGTAGATTTTGTAATTTCCTTTGGTGGGGGCATATTTAACCGTCTCGCGCAGGTCCCTGATCTGGTCCACGCTGTTGTTCGAAGCCCCGTCGATTTCCTGAACGTCAAGACTGGAACCGACGGCAATTTCCCTGCATGAGTCACACTTATCACACGGAGTCACAGTCGGACCGCCATCGCAATTGAGGGCCTTCGCAAAGATCCGCGCGATTGAGGTCTTGCCGATCCCCCTTGGGCCTACCAGCAGGTAAGCATGCGCAAGTCTATCGGTCTCTATTGCGTTTTTCAGTGTACGCGTAACATGGTCCTGCCCCACAACATCGTCAAATTGCCGCGGCCGCCACTTCCGTGCAAATACCTCGTATTTCATAGCTTGACTCACTCAGGAAATATAGTTTCAGATTCACCAGCGAAAAACTAAGTATCATCAAAATCCGCCTGCTTGACAAGCCTTAACCCGAGAAACAGACTGCAGACTCATGTTTGCGCCGTGAGGGGAGGCAAGAAAGTGGGAGGGAAGGAGATAAGAAG
>CAYTRK010000411.1:0-2089 GCA_964440205.1 uncultured Victivallaceae bacterium | reverse complement strand
GATTCCTCTGCTCTGACCAACTGAGCTACGCCGCCAATATGTCCAACAACAGAATCGGGTATCTTAAAAACCACACGCCAGGGAATCAATCTTTTTCCTCTCCTTCTTTTTCCCGCCCTTCTCACCGATTCCCGCCAGTCACGCCCCACAAGTGCTCTCCTGCGGATTATCCGCCCACCTCGCCGCAACCAACAACACTATTGCCGGCAGCAGACAGAGCAGTGCCGCACCGTCATACGAACCCAGAATCGACTTCGACTTGCTGAACACCCACGGCCCTACTGCGCTCGCAAACACCATAATAGCCATGTTGAAGCCACTTATCGCACCAAGATGCTTCCTCCCAAAGAAATCCGGCCACGTAATGCCGGCCAGCAACCCGAAAGTCGCACCCGACAGCCCGTTGCCCGCAACTATCACCCATCTGGACAGCCCCGGACACAGCATGCTCACTCCCAGTGCCGTAATTGCAATCCCGGCCAGCATACTCCCCAGCAGCCACTTCAGTTCAACTCGGTCACCAAGCCATCCGGCTACCGGTCGCAGACACATCGAGATTATAACTCCAGGAATAAAAATCGCAAAACCCGCTTCCCTCGATAGCCCGGAAGATACGAAGATTGAAGAAACATGAAAACTCAAACCCGTCCCCAGAAAACCGAAAAGGCTCAGCCCCAACGCGAACACCCAGAATGAATATGTCCTCCTTGCTTCCGCCAGCGTATACTGCCTGAGACTATGCTCTTCGAACTTCTCCCCGTCCTTCCCTCGCGTGTGCAGAGGCCCATCCGGCACAAACCCGCAGTCCTCGGGGCTATCCCTGAACAAAAGCGCCGCCAGAAGAGAAAAACCAAGACCAATGACCACGGCCATACAGATCCATGCCGCACGCCATCCCAGTCCCACCACGAGCATGTTCATCAGTTTGGGAGCTGCATTGAAAGCCGGCAACACCAGCATACCCGTTATGCCCATGACCATGCCACGATACACGTCAAACCATTTCATCACCATGTTCCGCGACACCATGGTCATCATGCCCTGCCCACTGAATCGCAGCCCGAAAAACAGCGCCGTCACAACGATAAAGGGCACAACCCACGATCCCGATAGCCCCATCACCCTTGATATGAAATCCGCAATCCTGTCGCACTGACTGAGCAGTAAAAGCACTACACCCATAGTTGTGCAGGCTACCGGCGCAACTACCCTGGCTCCGAAACGATCATACAACTTCCCGCCATAGGTCAACACAGCCGCGCTTCCGATCGTACCGACCATGTAGGCAATGCTCAGCCGGCTGCGGCTGATCCCGAGAGCTTCAATCAAATGATCCGTAAAAGCCGAAACCCCATGCGTCTGCCCCGGAACACTGGAAACAATCCCCAGCGTCCCCATCACAGCAACAACCCAGCCATAAAAAAAAGGCACCCGCAGGGGCGCAGAAATAATATCACTAAATTTAAACTTCATAAGACGCCTTAACCTGCCATCTTCCCCCCAACCCTCTAGCCCGCATATCTCACAAAATTCCTACTGCGAACTCGGATAGCGCCACTGCGGGGACAGAAATTGGCAAAACGCCAGATTGCAGCAATGTCTATAACGGCTGCTCCGGCTGATTATAGGTTGGTCGTATAACGTGCCCGGATTCCGGAATTAATGAACTCGTCGCATGCGTAGTCCTGCCACTTGGGGGCAAGACCGATTGATTTGTTATCTGTATAGTAACCCGCGATAAATCCGCCTCTTCCTTTCCAGAGTTTGTCCAGCATTTCTCTGGCTTTCTCCCGAATAAGGTTCTCGTCACCCTTCTGCAGTGTGCTCTGTATATCAACCGGACACCAGAATGTGACCCTTGATTTTTCCTGGTGAGCTGCAAGAACGTCAATCCCGTGCAGCTCCGGCTGATCGAACTGAAACACATCGACACCTGCTTCAATCAAACCGGGCATAATGGCCTCGATCTGTCCGCATGAGTGCATGAACACCCTGATTCCAAGGTCATGCGCGATGCCGCAGAGCTTTTTGAAACGGGGGAAAAACTCCGCTTTCCACATGTCGGGACTGATCAGAGTCTGGCTCTGAG
>CAYTRK010000410.1:0-2095 GCA_964440205.1 uncultured Victivallaceae bacterium | reverse complement strand
ACGCCCAGTCCCATATCCGCCGGCAATTGACGTTGCCAAGTAACTAGAGACAGGGATCAAGTAGGCCTGCACGAACCTTGAGTTGTTCAAGCCCTGTACTCTGAAGTCAGCGTGATCAGTAACTCAGTCATCGGACGGGCTGGCTGGATGACTATCCAGTTGGCCCCTGAAGTGCTCCGCGGCGTCCCGGAGAGTGCCGAACCACACGCCCTCAAAAGAATTGATATGCTCAATAAAGTCCTTCAGCACATGAATTCTGGAGAGCTTTCCGGTAACGTGCGGGTGCATCAGTACAAGCACCATGCCGCCCTCGCTGTAGGCGGCATCGAAAGCGCGCTTATAGGAATCCAACGTATCGCCTGGCGACTGAATCCCTGCAGTAAAAGAGTTCATCGGGTCCAACAGGGAATCTTCGAGATTGAGCGAAACAGGTAATTCAATTAAACCGGTTGGCTCACCGCCCTGGAGCAGTTCGTAAGGCACATCGTCTGCAAGAAAGGCGCTGTCGTAAACAAAACCCATTTCCTGCAACAACGGGATGGTATCCTCAGTTATGATTCCGTACGGAGGGCGATAACCAACCGGGCGCTGCCCCGTATGCTCCACGATCACCTCAATCGACTTGCGTAACGTCTCACGATGCTCCCCGATGGTCATCTTGTTGGCGCGCTCGTGTATCCAGCCATGTACACCGAATTCATGAAGCCCGGACGCCAAAATGCTCTTTGGCACGCCAGGCTGAAGCTCCATAACCGCTGCCGGCACGAAGAACGTAGCAGGAACCTGATATTCCTCAAGCACAGCCAATACCCGCTTCAAGCCCCGCCGGGTACCGAACTGATACATAGAGGACACCAGCGGATCCGCGCCGCCTTCCTCTACAATAGCCAAAGACTCATTGTCAGCATCAAAGGAAAGCAATACAGCTACACGCGCATTCCCAGGCCAGTCGCCATGCTTAAAACTCCGCCCTGGGGAGAATGATAGAGACCGAGCGCGGATCTCAGTTAGGGAGAGCTCCCAGGGTTTATTTTCTACCTCATCACTCGCTGCGGCAGACCACAGGGGTAAAGACATACCGCTGCAGGCCAGAAATGTAGACAAAACGCACGTAACGCACGAGTTTTGAATGTTAGGCGCGGGCATTTACGAGAGCACCTCTATTTGCTGGTGTCACAGGAGTGTGTTCATCAAGGACCACTAAAAATTTAGACCGAATCTCACTCCATACCACTCCGGCCTGTTCCAAATGTAAGCATTGAATGCAAAATCGCCGACACTGTAGCCACCGCTAGCAATTCTTTCATCGGTGATATTCTCACCATAGGCTTCAACACTGAATTTTTCATCCGAAGAATACCATCCGATCAGTGCGCCCAATCGAGTATAAGGCTTCTGCACCAGACCCGGTTCGTTGTTAACTGTTATGAAGTATTCCTCGGAATGGTTTGCAGTAGCCTGAAGCGTGATATAGCCGTTCATGACATTATCAATCGTATAGCGCACCACTCCATTGACAGTCAACTCAGGCGCTAGCGCTACCCGACCGCCGTCAAACGCAGGGTCGGCCGAATCTATTTCTGTATCCAGGTAACCAAGCCCCACAATTACTTCCCAATTGTTTAGCGGAGCCAAGACACCCTCCAACTCGAGGCCAGAGATAGCCACGTCGCCAACGTTTACGAGAAAGGAGCCAGGAATGCCGTTTATTGTGGTAACTGAATTGGCTTGCATGTCCGTATAGTCGCTATGGAACAGAGCGCCATTAATGCGCCCCCATGTTGTAGTTACCTTAGCGCCCAACTCATAGGAGAGGACTTTTTCGTCGGCGACAGGCGGCGCACCACCGGGAGGCGAGAAGGTGGTCCTGAAGGTCCCGCTCTTAAATCCCTTTGAGACACTACCGTAGATTAGCGCGTCCTCTTCGGACACCCAGTTGATGCCGAGCTTCCATGTCGCATTCTGCGTTGAGAGCGATTCTCGATCGAGAAAAGAGGCCGCGTCGAAGTTATCTGAGATGAGCAGGCCTTTCTCGTCATCTGTATGTCGCACGCCAGCAATGACAGACCAGGCCTCTGACAACCGTGCCTCACCC
>CAYTRK010000409.1:0-2120 GCA_964440205.1 uncultured Victivallaceae bacterium | reverse complement strand
ATGGCGAGAATTTAAAGAGCTATCTGGCCTGTCTTGAAGGATATCAATGTGAAGATGCATTTCTTTCTGATATTCCAGCCGAGTGTCGTTGCGAGCTTGATAAAAAAGGTGGGCTGGATATTTCGGTAGTCCGCAGAATCAGACGGTTGATAGATGAGTGGCAAATTGATGTCATTCATGCACATGATGGAGCTTCTCATTTCTATGGATGTATTGCGGCCGGCTTTCGGTTCCGCCGTTTACCGGTTATATATACCTTTCACCGCTCTGCCGATATTGATACCGGCACCCCGAGGCATAGGTTGCGAAACCGTGTGCTTGACTTTTTTACCTTTATTACAATCACGGCTTCAAATGAACGGCGTCATTATTATGCCCGTATAAACCGACTGAGGCCGGAGCGTATTATTACAATTCACTATGGAATTGATGTTGAAATGCCATCTGAGGAGAGAGCGGATTTAAGAGAGAAAACCAGGCAGCAGTACGGCATTGCCGCGGATGATATTGTAGTTGGAACGGCTGCAAATCTGATTCCGAGGAAAAATATGGCAAATATTATAAATGCTTTTGCAGGGTTAAATGCAGTTAGTCGTACACTTTTGATCATTGTTGGTGACGGGCCGCAGCGCGGCGAACTTGTGAAACTTGCCAAAAATTCGGGTAAAGGTCAGAACATTTTTTTTGCCGGTCATCAGACCGATATGGGGCCATGGTACGCGGCGTTTGATGTTTTTGCGATGACGCCTTATGAAGAAGCTTTTGGAATGGTGTTTGCGGAAGCGATGTTAGCGGGTGTCTCGGTGATTGGTTCAAATGTTGGGGGGATTCCGGAAATTATTCAAGATGGGAAAACCGGTCTGCTTGTTCCTCCTGACGATCCGTCGGCTTTGGCGTCGGCAATTCAGACAATCATAGAAGACGAAAAGATGCGGCAGAATATGACAGAAAAAGGACAGAGCATTTCGTTGTGTAAATTCAGCATGGAAAAAATGTTGCAGCGCCATGCGCAGCTATACAGAAGCGCAAGTGGGAAGGATGGCGGGTAGAAGGGAATTTGAAATTACGAAAGGCGCGAAAAAGGGCGGAGGGGAGAGGAATATCCAATGATGAACACGGAATATCCAATATTCAAGGGGAGAAGGCGGAAGAGGATTTAAAACTACGAAAGGCGCCAAAGGGCGCGAAAAAGGGCGGAGGGGAGAGTTCGGCGAACAGGGGTTCGCCTCCTACATTTTTGGGAAAAGGTTTGTTTATGAAGAAATTGTTGGTGACATTATTTCTCACAATTATCACGCTTCAGGCGTTTGCCGAAGTTAGCCGGATTGGGCCGGGTGAGGATCCTCGGAGGAAACTGGCTATGCTTGAGCCGGGGGATGAGCTTGTTCTTGAGAGCGGGTTTTACAGCAACCGATGGGTGGTTTCCGGGTTAAAGGGGGCGCCGGACAGTCCGATTATGATCCGGGGCAGCAGCAATGTTGTTTTCCGTCCGAGAAAAGGACGTGACGGGTTGCTCTTCTGGGGCGGCGGCGGATCGTCGAACGTTGTTATCGAGAATATCAATTTCAAAGACGCGGCCCGGGCGGGTGTGATTATCAACAGTTGCAGGGACATCACGATCACCAACTGCACGTTTTCAGATAACGGCAAATGGGGCTTGCAGACAATATTGAGCAGCGATATCAAGGTATATGATTCTGAATTCTCGGGCTCGAAAAAAGAGCACGGAATATACTTCAGCACTACAGACAGGCCGACGGCAAAGAACTGCCGGATTTACGACAACGCAGGATGCGGGATTCATCTTAACGGCGATAAGAGCGAAGGCGGTGATGGCATGATCAGCGGGGCAGTTATTGAGAATAATTTCATTTGCCGGAATGGGAAAAAAGGTGGAGCAGGAATCAATATGGATGGCGTTGAGAAATCGGTAGTCAGTGGGAATGTCGTCTCCAACAACCTGGCTGGTGGGATTGTGTCATTCCACCAGGACGGGGCGCGGACGGGTTCGGGCAACACATTTATTGATAATGTTGTTGTATTTCGACCCGGCGAAGGCAGGTTCGGTCTGGCGGTGCGGGGAAAGTGCGAAGGAATAGTAATCGAGGGTAACAAGCTGG
>CAYTRK010000408.1:0-2122 GCA_964440205.1 uncultured Victivallaceae bacterium | reverse complement strand
TCCAGAAAACCGGCCCTTATGGCAAAATCTCAATTCTTTTTGATTGGGCTTGTCTTGGTCTTGTGCGAAGTGTACAATCTTTCCTTGGGGTGACAGATGCAACAGCATTACAGAGTTCGGAAAAAGCGGCGTCCTATACGTGTTTATAAGCAGGCTGATCCTGATCAATCGACTCAGGTTTATCGTGACAGCGCTGACTTGGATCAGATGAGCATAACCCAGCAGATTCGGGAACATCCTGAAATCATGCGGGAGAAATTTGAATCTGCGGGGGCGTCCAAATACAAAGCGGTTTTCCACAGCATATATGATTCGGTTTTTGTGACAGATCTGCTGGGGAACATAATTGATGCCAATGCCAGGGCGGAGCATGAATTTCAGCGTAGCGTGGATGAGTTGTGCCGGATGAGCATCATACACCTGGTGGCGGGCGCAGATATGAACCTGATTGACACGCTGGTTGAGAATGTGGGGCAGAAGAAGTATACGGTGCTTGAAGGTCATTGTGTGCGAGCGGACGGATCGAAATTTATTGCGGAGCTGACCGTTACCAGGCTCAGAACGCGGGAGAAGGGCGCTCTTTGCTTCTTTATCAGGGACATGACCGAACATAAGGAGCGGGAGAAGGAGCTTGAAAGCGCCACAGAGCAATTACTTGAAACTGAACGCGAGAATGCCAGGCTGGAGGCGTTAAGCAGCTTATACCAGGAGCTCAACAATCCGCTACAGGTTCTGATGTGCATGGCGGATCTTGAGGAAAACGATGAATACAGGAACCAGCTTGGTTCTATAGCCGAGGTTCTGAATCGGCTTCGTGAGGAGGCGGACAGTGAACAGGAGACTGCGCTGATGTCTGGATCTGAAACAGGGGCGGAGTCGGCTAGGCCGGTTGAAGAGAAGTTTGTTGCCGACAGGGTTTTGCTTGTAGATGATGAGGCGCGGTTGCTTGACATGTTCACGCGAATTATCGGTTCTCTTTTTCCCGATCTGACTATTGACACTGCGCGCAACGGTAAAGAGGCTGTGGACCAGTTTGCCATGCATCATCACGGGTTGATCATCATGGACATGTCTATGCCCGTGATGTCCGGAGACGAGGCCTATGCGCAAATTGAAGAGCTTTCCAGCGCGAGAAAATGGCAGATGCCACACCTTATTTTCTGTACCGGGTTTGACGTGACACCTGAATTGAAAGCGATTCTGGGTGACGGGTCCAGGCATTTATGTCTGAGAAAGCCTTTGACCATGACCGATCTCGTGGACGCTGTCCGGGAGCAGCGGGAGCGTCAGCAAGGGGTTGCCGGATAGCAGGAAGACTGATTCCTTTACGTTTTCTTTTGTTTTGAAAGTTTGATGGGGGAAATGTATTCTCAAAGGGTTTTTGATTCTGGTGGGAAATCATGCTTGATGTCAAAATATGTGGTCTGACAAATGTCAAGGACGCCGCGCTTGCATTGGAAAGCGGCGCGGACTACCTTGGTTTTGTGCTGTACGAAGGCTCTACGAGAGGAATAGGTCGGGAACAGTTGAAGAGGATTGTCCGGGATTTGCCTGAGCATGCAAGATGTGTTGGAGTTTTTGTCAATGAAGACCCGGATGTTATTGCCGATATTGTAGCCGAGAGCAATCTTGTGGCCGCACAATTAAACGGGGAAGAAGAAAGCGGGGGATTTGCGAACGTATCCTGGCGCGTGTGGCGCTCTGTCCGGCTTGAACGGGATGCGGCTTGTCCAGATCCGGATCGATGGGATGTTGAGAGGTATGTTGTAGACACTGCGGTTGCCGGGATGTACGGCGGCACTGGAGTGAGGGGTGATTGGGCGCGAGCGGCGGAGTTTACGCGCGGGAGGCGAGTGATGCTTGCCGGCGGACTGACCTCAGGAAATGTTGCTGATGCTGTCAGGGCTGTTGATCCTTGCGGAGTGGATGTTTCGAGCGGGGTGGAGAGTTCTCCCGGCGTCAAGGACTCCGGCGAGGTGCGAGCTTTTATTGAAAGAGCCAAGTCGGCGGTGCGTGGAGGCGCTGTGTCCGGCGGGAAAGGATGACGATGGACCCGGTTTCGGCGAGGGGAAGATTTGGTGTTTTTGGCGGAAGGTATGTTGGCGAGACGCTGATGCCGGCG
>CAYTRK010000407.1:0-2135 GCA_964440205.1 uncultured Victivallaceae bacterium | reverse complement strand
GTGGATCCAGAAGGTGGCTGTGACCTAATGCCGTACCTTTTGAACGATATCAAATAATTTGTTGGCAGCCGATTATGAGTAAATGATACCCGAGAAGACATACATCGTAGCCACTACACACAGGTCGGGCAGTTCCTTGTTTTGTGAACTTCTCTCTAAGACTGGTGTTGCCGGCAAACCGAATGAATACTTTCAAGGTGAGGCGCAGCAGGAGTTGGCGTCAGAAACAGGGCCGGAACAGTATCTTCAGAACGTTCATCGGATCATGGCGGCCAATACATCTCCCAATGGAGTCTTTGGTGTAAAATTCATGATTGTCGGATTCGCCAGACATTTCGGTCCGATTCTGAGCAAGATACCTGCTTATCGGGGGCTGGCGCCGGCTCAGGCGATAGCAAGTTTTTTTCCCGATGTTCAGTACATATTTCTGACGCGCAGAGATAAGATACGTCAGGCCTGGTCCTGGCTGAAGGCGCGTCAGACAGGGGTTTGGAGAACTGGAGACGAGGCTGCTACAAAGGAGGGTGAACTTCCCGCCTATGATTTTGATCAGGTTGAAACATTGGCCAGGCAACTGACGGAGGAAGAGACTGCGTGGCAACGCTTCTTCCAGAAGTCTGGCCTGACGCCTTTGGTTATTACCTATGAAGACATGCTGGACGCAAGACAGGCGACCATTTTAAGAACTCTTGAGTATCTTGGCATTACCTGCCCGCAGGATATTGACCTGGAATCAACAACATTGAAAAAGCTTTCCAATCACAGAGATGATCTTTTTATCCGGTATCACAAAAGACGAAAAGGACAGAGTGAGAGTGAATAGGTCAGGTCGATTGCCGGCCGGAGTTTTATCATGAAGAAACTTATGTTTTCCGGTACAGATGTGACCTTGTATGTGCCCTGTTATAATGCGGGCGATACATTGCCGCAATGTCTTGATGGGATAAGATGTTTATCTGTTTTACCTTCACGGATTATATTGATTGATGACGGGTCGGATGTTCCGGTCGAGGTTGATGGCGCGGAAGTTATACGTCACGCTGAAAACCGGGGGCTTGCTGCTGCCAGGAATACGGCATTACATGCTTGCGAAACCAGTCTTATTGCGAGTTTGGACGCTGATGTTGTTACCTGTCCTGAATGGCTGGAGACGTTGCTTGATGCAATGAACTCAGGAGACTGGGCGGGAGTCGGGGGTAAGCTCATTGAGCGGACCACGGACACGGTTGCGGACCGCTGGCGCGCTGTTCATATGGCCCAGAACAGGGGAGAAGAGGCTGTTGTCTGTCCTGAATTTCTTTTCGGATCAAACACGCTGTACAGGAGTGAACCTCTGCGCTCTGTCGGCGGGTATGATGACAGACTGCGCACAAATAATGAGGACAGAACTATTTCAGACGCCTTATACTCGGCGGGTCATAAGCTGCTGTATCAAGCTGACGCGGTGTGTGAGCATTTGAAGTGTGACACTGAGCAAACTATCCTTCGTTCCTACTGGCAGTGGCATCATGCCAAGGGGTTGATTGAAGGAGACTACGATTCTATTGATGGAATCATATCGAGGATCAGCCGTGTTAATTTCGGGATTGCACGTCATTGCTATGAGATGGATGTAGCTGCAGGCCGCCGGGAGTTTATTGATCTGGATCTTCTGATTCCCTGGGCATTCTGCTATTTCGATCTGGAATTGTTCGCGCAAAGAACTGGAGCGCCTTCAGTGGCCGGGCTGATCGCGGAGCTGACGGGAGAGTTGCCCGCAAGGTTATCGCGGCTTTTGTATTCAATGATTAACCTGAATTCGGAAAATAAGCGGAGCGAAGCGGCGTTGTTGTATGCCAGGGAATTTCGAAAGGCTATGGAGTTGTCCGGCTGGAAGGGAAGAGTGTGGGATGTGCAGAGAAGATTGTAACCACAGAGAACACAGAGAGCACAGAGAAAGAGGGGGGAGTGTGGGACGTGGGACGTAGGACGTGGGATGTGGGATGTGCAGAGAAGATTGTAACCACAGAGAACACAGAGAGCACAGAGAAAGAGGGTAAAGAGAAGAGGAGAGATAACTACGAAATTCTGTGAGATATGTGGGCTAAGGTTTTGGGGGATGATTTTTCCCTTCTTCTTTGCGGACTTGGGCTCTT
>CAYTRK010000406.1:863-2137 GCA_964440205.1 uncultured Victivallaceae bacterium | reverse complement strand
ATAGCCGATGGTCAGAGCCGTTGCGCCGATAAGAAGATCAAAATCGTCGACCGGTGTACCGCGTTTTCGTAAATCTGCCTTCAGAACGCCAAAGGTATCCATGATAGCAGGGGAGATATCAATCAGAGGAAAAATTTCTTTGATTCTATACACCTTAGCCAGGTTTTCAGTAACTCTCTGAGAGCCATGAGCGCCGAAAACCAGTTCACCGTAAGTGATAACAGAAAGTGCCTTCGGGTCGGCAGCATGTTTTCTGAAATTCTCGATCACACTCGGCTCACCTTTGAGTGAATAAATGAGAATATCGGTATCAAGCAAATACACTAAAGTATCTCCTTGAACCTGGCTCCCGATTTTCTGCTTTTCCTCACATCTTCAATGATTTCTTCCGCCGTCCTGGCATCCCTCCAGGTGGAACAAAGTGCTAAAAAATCTTCGGTTGCGCGTTTCTGATGATGGGGCTGTGACAGATATTCCTTAATAATAACGACGACCTGTTGACTTATCGAACGGTTTGACTGCTCTGCAATTCTACCGAGAGCCTTATACAACTGATCATCGACTGATCTGACTTGTAATGTAGCCATATATATGACCTCCTTTTTCCTGGGTATCAATATACTACCGCTTGGCGCATGAAACTGCAAGCTGAATGCATGCAATAGAGACCGTAACACCCTTTCCTCTCCAGCCAAACCGATGAAGTACCTTCTTTCCTTTCAATTGGTTCTTTTTGCAGTTATATCGCCAGACAATCCTTGAATAGCCAAAATTACTTGAAAGGACGGGTGAAAAAGGATAGGTGTTGAGAATTGAACCACGTATACCTTAAACCGTCACAGCGCAGTTGTGTATGACTGCCAACTCCCGCCGCAGGCGGGTATGGCCGTGACCGTGACCGTGACCGTGAAAGAGATGAACTTGAAAATAACTGGAGGGTCATCATGGGACAATTGATCGAGACTTTGCGACAAGACCGGGAGATCATTCTCCAGATCGCCGGCCGCTATCACGCCGAAAATGTTCGTCTGTTTGGTTCCGTAGCACGTGGTGAAGATCATGCGGACAGCGATATTGATTTCCTTGTCGATTTTCAGCCGGGGGCGACACTGTTTGATCAAGTCGGCCTGATCGATGCGCTGTCAAGACGGCTTGGCCACAAGGTCGATGTCGTCAGCTCCCGGGGGGTGAACCCGCATCTTTCGCAACGAATTCTGCAGGAAGCCGTCAGATTATGAAAGACCGATCCGTTTACCTCGCCACGGCGTTGGAAT